>CAYQOI010000046.1:7122-10244 GCA_964419085.1 uncultured Cytophagia bacterium
GACTTGAGCAGCAGACAAGACTCCTCCTGAGTGACAAACGGGTTCGCAGTGACCGACCGTAAATACCGAATTTGCGAGTTATCCGCGCGAATGACCGCGCGATTCTCGTGGACAAACATCCCGAGCCTGGATTATAAAAGAGGGGCCTGGCCGCGCCAAAGCCGGAGGGAAGCGTCGTCAAGCGGCCACGGCCGGGAGTTTTTGGCTGGTTA
Organism: uncultured Cytophagia bacterium; assembly: GCA_964419085.1. Taxonomy (GTDB): domain Bacteria; phylum Zhuqueibacterota; class Zhuqueibacteria; order Oceanimicrobiales; family Oceanimicrobiaceae; genus CAYQOI01. Next base: position 7,335 of record CAYQOI010000046.1, read on the forward strand.
ACGCAAGTTTGGAGCGCGAGCACTTCCTGAGAACGCCATTATTGCAATCGGCCCTCTGGAGTTGGCACGCTTCGGTTCTTTGACCCGGAGCCTGGCATAAACCGACCTTCCCCATGTCTTCCCTCAGCTCAAAAAACCCTTTGCTCACCGTGAAGCTGCTGCTCAGCTTCTGGCTTTTGATGTGGCACGGCGGGTCAGGAGCGGTGGCGCAATCACAGAATCACCGCAATCTCCGAGAATTGGTCATCGGCGAGCTGGTGGGCAAAACCGACATGCGGCGACTTACGGTCCTGACCAGCGAAGGCGAGCTCCCGGTCTTTGGCCAGGGAAATGGCAAACCGTTCACCGTGTTCAGCACCTCCCGGAATCGGGTGGTGTTGCAGTTCCACACCTCGCCGCTCATCGAGTCGTACAACCCCAACCGGCTCGTGTTTCAGTTTTATGAAACCGAACGCGCCCTGATCTCTGCCCTGATTCTCGATGAGGTGGACGTGGGCGTCCTCGATGACGAGGTGTCGGCCTCAGAGGTCCGGAATGCCAACCACCACATCCTCGCCCTACCGGTCACCATGAAGCCCAACACCGTGAAGATGGTTTGCTACAATCACCGCAACCCGATCCTCAAGTCCAGCAAGGTGCGGGTGGCGCTTTCCTACGCCATCGACCACAACGCCATCATCAAAAAGATCATTCTGAAAGGCAAGGCCACTCTCGCCAGAGGCCCTTACGACACCGATTCCCGGCTCTACAACCCCGGGATGGAGACGTACAAATACAATCCCAAGCAGGCCATTCGCCTGCTGAAAGAAGCCGGCTGGCGGGACCATGACCGGGACGGCATCCTCGATCGCAACGGCGTGCCTTTTCGACTGCAGCTCTTTTACCCCAAAGGCCTCCGGCTGGAGGAGGCGATTTCCAGACAGATCCTGATCAATCTGATCAAAATCGGCGTGGAAGTGACGCCCCGGCCGCTCACCAAACATGAGCTCAACCTGAGGCTGGAATCCGGGGAGTTCGATGCCGTGCTCATGGATTACACCTTCGAAGAAAACCTCGACGCGCTGGAGGCGTTTTTCTCTGCAGAAGGGGACAAGAACTACATGGGTTACAACAGCAAGAGTCTGCAGAATTATCTGAAACTGGCGCACGACGTCAGGAACGAAAAGCAACGAATCGGCTTGATCAAGAGCATGCAAAACGTGATCAACCGAGACCAGCCGGTGACGTTTCTTTATTTCAAGTGGTGGACGCATTACATGATAAACGTGCAGAAATTCGACAATTACCGGGACCTCTCGGGCAAAATCAAGCCGTTCGATCAATGGAGAATCTTGCAGTTGTTGAAGTGAACCAAAATGGCAAGGCCTTCTAAAATCAGGGTCAGGCACCGGTTGCTGACCCGACTTCTGCTTTCTCACATCCTCATCGTCTCGCTGCCGCTGTTTTTCACCGGACAGATCCTGGTGAGCACCGCGCGCAAATCCATCGAAGAGACGATCCTGAACCGCAACCTGGAGTTTACCAGTCGCTCCACCCGGTTGATCGAGTTGAAACTGAAGACGGCCAAGGATTTCATCAAGAGTCAGGCCCGGAACCCGTCCATTTACGAGATGAACCGAAGCCGTCAGCAACTGACCCTCAACACGCTGGTGGAGGACTTCGACCTGTTCAAGGAGTTGTCCGTACTCGATTCGCTTGGCCGCGTGCTGGCCACCACATCGTTCGAGGGCCGGGTCTCGGAGCAGGAGAGCAGCAACGGGCAGCAAACCAAGTTGCTCGCGCGGTTGATGCGCGGGGAGAGCTACCAATCGGATGTCTACGTCTCCAAGGAGAATCTGCCCATGCTCGACATGGCCGAACCCATTCTGCAGCACAACGAGGTGGTGGGGATTCTGTACGCAGTGGTGGATTTGAAGGCGATGTGGGATATCGTGCGCGAGAACGTGGTGGGGAAAAAGGGCGAGGCCTTTATTTTCAACTCGCGCGGCGTTTATGTGGCCCACTCCGACGCGCGCAAGGTCTACGCAAAAAGCAAATTCCAAAACCAGGCGATCCTGGCGAAGATCAAGAACGGGGAAAGCGGCCAGATCATTTACCTGACACCCTCCCACGAACAAATGCTGGCCGCGTACGCGCCCATCGGCGACTACGGCTGGGGCGCCATGATCCAGCAACCCACCTCCGAGGCCTTTGCGCCCGCGGAGCGTATGCAGGTGCGCGTGCTGCAGATCATGGTCATCAGCGTGCTCCTGGCTTCGGTGCTGGCCTTCGTTTACACCCGCTGGATCGTCAAGCCGGTCAACTACCTGGTCTCCGGCATGGAGCGCTTCTCGCACGGAGAACTCAAACATCGGGTGGAGAAAGTCGGCGACGATGAGATCGGAATGCTGGCGGAGCACTTCAACGACATGGCCGACCGCCTCATCGAGTTTCAGAACACGCTCAAACGGACCGAGCGGCTGGAGACATTGAGCAAGCTCGCTTCGGTGCTCTCCCACGAGATCCGCAACCCGCTCAACAGCATGGTTATCAACATGCAAATCCTCAAGCGGGAGCTTTCGCAGAAGAATCTCAACCGGAATCGCGTGGACCGCTTCTACGATGTGCTGGCCGCGGAGATCAAACGGGTGGACCAACTGGTGACCGACTTTCTGATGATCGCCAGGCCGCCGACGCTGCAGAAAAAGAAAACGCCCATCAACGAGCTCATCGACGATGTGGTGATGACCCAGGTTGCCAGTTCGCTGAATCGCGGCATCCGGGTGGAACGTTCTTACGAAACCCACCGCCTGGAGGTGGAGATCGACCCTGCGAAAATGCGCCAGGTTTTCCTCAATCTGTTTATCAATGCGGTCCAGGCCATGCCGGGCGGCGGCAAGCTGCAGATCGAAGTGAGGGAGGTGAATAACC
>CAYQOI010000046.1:10254-13000 GCA_964419085.1 uncultured Cytophagia bacterium
GCGCAGCAACAAGGGCAGCCCAAAGGGAAGGTGGCTGGAGATCGCGTTCAAAGATACCGGGCAGGGTATCAAAAAAGAGGACCTGGGGAAAATCTTCGACTTCTACTATTCCACCAAAAAAGATGGCACCGGACTCGGGCTGGCCATCGTGCAGCAAATCGTCGAGGAGCACGAGGGGTTTGTCGAGGTGCAGAGCCAGGTCAACAAAGGCACGACGTTTACGGTCTATCTGCCAGTGAATTGACCGCGACCCGCCCGGGGAAAGGGGGAAGGTTAAGCTTGATCATTTACGATAATTTCGTTAGTTTTGCATGCTAACCCGGATAATTCACAATCGGGAATTTACGGCGGACTACTGCGAGGTCGTCCGTCACTTAGGAGGAGTTGTGTGTGCTGTTTAAGTTCCTGTTTATTAAAGAGAGATTCCTCCCGAATGACAGCCAATTTGTGAATGATTCAGACTAAACTCGAAAAAACCGAAGGAGAAGGGGTCGATGAAAGCTCTGACAAGCTTCTGTCTCATCGTTTCGCTTGCAGCAGTCGTTCTGGGACAGACACAAGCGAAAGATGGAGAATCCCGGTTTCTGAAGAACACCCATCAATTGATCTACGAGGGGCACCGCTCGGGCGAGGCCTACTTTTCGCCCGATGGTCGCGCGCTCATCTTCCAAAGCGAGCGTGAGCCCGGCAACCCGTTTTTTCAGATCTACATCCTGGACCTCGAGACGGGCGACAGCCACCGTGTCTCCCCCGGCGTGGGAAAAACCACTTGTGCGTTTTTCCGTCCCGGGACCGACCAGGTGCTGTTCGCGTCCACCCACCTCGACCCGGAAGCCAAGGCCAAACAAAAAGCAGAATATGAGCTGCGCGCCGCAGGTAAACAGCACCGCTACTCCTGGGATTACGACGAGTACATGGATATCTTTGTCGCCAATCGCGATGGCAGTAACCTGCGCCGGTTGACCACTACGCCGGGCTACGACGCGGAAGCGTCCTACTCCCCGGATGGCAGCAAGATCGTGTTTTGCTCGCTGCGGGACGCGTATCCCAAGGAGAAGCTGTCGCCGGAGTTGCAGAAGCGCCTGGAGATGGAGCCGTCTTATTTCGGCGAGATCTACATCATGAATGCCGACGGCACCGGCCAAACACGGCTGACCAACTGGCCCGGTTACGACGGCGGACCCTTTTTCACGCCGGACGGCAAGCGCATCGTGTGGCGACATTTTGCCGAAAACGGCATGCTGGCAGACATTTACACCATGCGGCCGGACGGCTCCGACGTGCAGCAGGTGACCGATTTTCACGCGATGTCGTGGGCGCCTTATTTTCACCCTTCCGGCAAGTACCTCATCTTCGCGTCCAACAAGCTGGGCTTTTCCAATTTCGAGCTGTACATCGTCGATGCCCGGGGAGAACACCAGCCGGTGCGGGTGACCTACACCGACGGCTTTGACGGCCTGCCGGTGTTTTCGCCCGACGGCAAGCGGCTGTGCTGGACCTCTACCCGCACCAGCGACAAGGCTTCGCAGCTTTTCATCGCGGACTGGGACCACGAAGCCGCGCTGCGCGCCCTGGATGCCGCGCCGCTGCGAACTACGGTGGGAACCACCGTGGCGGAAAAGCAGGACGGTCTGCTCGCGTCCTCCCACGCCGATGTGGGAGCAGGAACTGAGGCCCGGGGATTTTCCCCTGAAATCCGGGTCCAGGATCTGCAGGCAGAGGCGGGCTACCTTGCCTCCGACAAGTTGGAAGGCAGGCTCACCGGCAGCGAAGGGACACGGCTGGCGTCAGAGTACATCGCCGCGCGCTTGCAGGAAGCCGGGTTGCAGCCCCTGGGCGACCACGGCTCCTACTTTCAGGCGTTTGAATTCAACTCCGGCATGAAGATTGTCCCCGGCCAAAACCAGATGGAACTGGTGGACGCATCGGGAAAAACCACCCGTCTCGAGATGGAGAAAGATTTTCGACCCCTCGCGATCTCCAGCACCGGGAAGGCAGAAGGCGAGGTCGTTTTTGTAGGCTACGGGCTTTCGGTGCCGGGCAAGCCGGGCCAGGGCTACGACTCCTACGCGGGCCTGGATGTGAAGGACAAAATCGTTTTGGCTTTGCGCTTCGTTCCGGAGCAGGTGGACATGGCGCGGCGTCAGGTGTTGAACCGCTACGCCGGGCTGCGGTACAAGGCCCTGGCCGCGCGCGAGCACGGGGCGAAGGCGATTCTGTTCGTCAGCGGACCCAATTCGCCCAAAGCGGGTCAACTCATCCCTATCTCCTACGATAACAGCGCGGCGAGCTCCGGAATCCTCGCGGCGTCCATCAGTGGGGACGTGGCGGAACAGTTGTTCAAAGCCGCGGGCAAAGACCTCAAAAGCGTGCAGTCGGAGCTGGATGTGGAGAACCCACACGCACAAACCGGGTTTGCGTTTCCCGGCGTGAAGGTCAAGCTGGCTCTGGCGGTGGAGAGAATCAAAAAGACGGACCGCAACGTGGTGGCGCTGCTGCCCGGTAACGGCGAAAGCGACGAGTATGTGATCGTGGGTGCCCACTACGACCACATCGGCCACGGCGAAATCGGGTCGCTGGCGCACAAAGGCGAGGAGCACCAGATCCACAACGGCGCGGACGACAACGCTTCGGGAACGGCCATGGTGCTGGAGTTGGCCGCGGAATTGGCTGCGCGCAAACAGGCTCATCCGGACGAGTTTCGCCGCGGGATCGTGTTTGCGCTCTGGTCCGGCGAAGAGCTGGG
>CAYQOI010000047.1:0-4742 GCA_964419085.1 uncultured Cytophagia bacterium
ACTCGACGCTCGGGTCGAAGATGGTGAGGGAAGCGGGATTGCCAATGGTTAAGCGACCGCGAGGCAACTTCAAGATACCGGCAGGGTTCAAGGTCAATTTTGCCACAAGCTCTGCGAGGCTCAGCACGCCGGGTTCCACCAGATGCTTCAGACACAGTCCCAACGCCGTTTCCAGCCCGATGATCCCAAAGGGCGCGGCACTGAATTCCACTTCCTTCTCTTCCACGGCATGCGGTGCGTGGTCTGTGGCGATCACATCGATGGTTCCGTCTCGCAGGCCCTCCAGCACCGCATCTACATCCCGCTGCGTCCGGAGCGGCGGATTCATCTTGAAATTGGTGTCGTACGTTTCCAGGGCCGCATCAGTCAGGACAAAATGGTGCGGCGTCACCTCGCAGGTGACGGGCACGCCGCGGTGCTTGGCCCGGCGCACCATCTCCACTGCGCCAGCCGTCGAGATATGTGCGATGTGAACCCTCCCCCCCGTAAACTCTGCGAGCTGAATGTCGCGCGAGACCACGATCTCCTCCGCTACAGCCGGGATGCCCTCCAGGCCCAACCGTGTGGACATCGCGCCTTCATGCATCGCGCCGTTTCCTGAGAGCGACTTTTCCTCGCAGTGGTCGATGATGGGGACGCCGAACATGCTCGCATACTCCAGCGCGGTCCGCATCATGCCTGCGGTCGCTACCGGGTCCCCGTCATCGGAAAAGGCCACACTCCCCGCCTGAACCAGGTCTCCCATTTCGGTGAGCTTTTCGCCGGCCCGTGAGCGGGTCACCGCCGCGATGGGGAAAACATCCACCAGAAAGTCCCGGGCGCAATTCTTGACAAAACGCACGACCTCTGCGTTGTCCATGGCCGGCTCGGTGTTGGGCATGGGACAAACCGCGGTAAAGCCTCCGGCCATGGCCGCGGCACATCCGGTCGCCACGGTCTCCTCGTCTTCCCGACCCGGCTCCCGCAGGTGGACGTGCATATCGATAAGTCCGGGACACAACACTCTGCCTTCCAGTTCGATGACCGGGCCTTTGCACACAGACGCGGAGATGTGGCCAATTTCGGCCAACTGCCCGTTCCGCACCAGGACGTCTCCCGCTTTCTCGCTGAGTGTCTCCGGGTCCACGATGGTGGCGTTGCGAAACAGGATCTCCTCGACAGTTTTGACACTTGCGTGCAGGCTCATCTTCGGCTGCCCTCTTCTTCGGTTTCGATGGCCGCGCCGCCGCTGAGCAAATACAACACAGCCATGCGTACGGCGACACCATTGGTCACCTGATTGAGAATCAGAGAAAACTCGCTATCGGCGAGCTCGCTCTCGATTTCCACGCCCCGGTTGATGGGACCGGGATGAAGGATAGTGATGTCCTTCCCGGCTCGTTCCAGACGCGCCCGCGTGACTCCGAACAGCGCGTGGTACTCCCGATTGGTGGGAAAGAGCACCTTCTTTTGGCGTTCCAGTTGAATGCGCAACACATTGAGCACATCCGCCCACTCGATGGCCTCATCCAGATTGTGAAAAATCTTCGTCCCCCATTGCTCCGCCTCCAGGGGCATAAAGGTTGTCGGCCCGCACAGCCCCACCTCGGCACCCAGAGCCTTCAGGCCATAGATATTCGATCGCGCCACCCGACTGTGGGCGATGTCGCCGATGATCACCACTTTCAGCTTTTCCAACGTTCCGAACTTGTCGCGCAGCGTCATCAGATCCAGCAGTCCTTGCGTGGGATGCTCGTGTTGACCGTCCCCCGCGTTGATGATGGACGCGTCCACGCAGGACGTTAAAAAGTGGGGGGCACCCGCCGCGCTGTGCCGTATCACCACCAGGTCGATTTTCATCGCTTCGATGTTGCGAGCGGTGTCCCGTAGCGTTTCACCTTTCAACACCGAAGAGGAGGCCGCGCTAAAATTCACCGAATCCGCGGAAAGGCGCTTCTCGGCAAGCTCAAACGACATACGCGTACGGGTGGAGGGTTCGAAGAACAGATTGACCACGGTTTTGCCTCGCAATGTCGGCACCTTCGGGATGGGTCGCGTGAGCACTTCTCGAAACGAGGCCGCGGTGTCCAGAATGTATAGAATCTCCTCTTTGCTGAGACCTTCCAAGCCGACGAGATGTTTGCGTGCGAACTCCACCTAACTATCCTTTGACGGACCCAGCAGGTACACGCCATCCTCGCCGTCGACTTCTTTTACCTGCACCTTGACTTCCTCGCCAAACTCGGTGGGAACGTTCTTGCCGACGTAATCGGCGCGGATGGGCAGTTCACGATGGCCGCGATCGATCAACACAGCCAGCTGAATCGCGGTGGGGCGACCAAAGTCGATGATCGCGTCCAGCGCGGCGCGGATGGTTCTGCCTGTGTACAAAACATCATCGACCAGAATGACGGTCTTGCCGTCGATATCGAAATCGATTTTCGTGGTTTTGACCTGCGGTTTCTTGATTTTGGTAAAAACATCGTCGCGGTACATGGTGACGTCCAGAATGCCGAGGGGGAGGTGTTTGTGCTCGATTTCGGAGATCTTTTCTTGCAATCTCCTGGCAAGTGTGGCACCGCGAGTCAGGATGCCGAGAATCACGACGTTTTCGACGCCGCGGTTGCGTTCAACGATTTCGTGAGCCAGGCGGGTAATCGTCCGGGCCAACCCCCTGGCATCGATGATCTGTTTGCGCAAGCTCTCTGACCTCTGTGCGTCACACAAAAAAGCCTTCAGCACGAAACGCGAAGGCGCAACTCAACGAACTTCTGAAACGCGGGATGAAGACCAAGAAATTCGGCAAAGCTTACAAATTTTTTGCTAAATAGTCAAGAAAAAAGCAAGACGCCCGGAAAGAATCGCGCGTCTTGCTTCTTCTTGAAAGGAAATTAGATGCAATGTGAGAAAGGACAGCTAGCTCAGTCCAGGATGTACTCCTCGGGATTCTTGGGGTGGCCGTGCTGCCAGACTTCGTAGTGAAGGTGCGGACCGGTGGCCCTGCCGGTGTCGCCGGACAAGCCGATCACCTGCCAGCGGTGGACCTTCTGCCCGGGTTTCACCAGGATTTTCGACAGGTGGCCGTAGAGCGTCTTGTAGCCGTACCCGTGGTTGATGATCACCACCCGGCCGTAGCCCTTGTTCAGACGGTACTTTGTGCGGGTGAACTGCACGACCCCGTCCGCGGCGGCGTAGACTTTGGTGCCATATCGGGCCGACAGGTCGATGCCGTTGTGGTGTTTAATCCGCTCGATGAAAGGATCTTTCCGATTCCCGAAGCGGTCGGTCACGCGACCGTTCGGTACCGGTCGAATGGAAGGAATGTGCTTGATCTCATCCTGGGTCTCCAGGAATTTGTCTTCGATGGCGTCCTGGGTCTTCATGGCCTGCTCGATGCGCATCTCGAGATTGTCGAGGTATTCCGACATCATCTCGGTCTGATACTCATAATCCACCGGCAGCGCGGCCATGACGATGTTCTTGTCAGACAAAAGCGGCTTGTTCCCCTTCCCGCTGTCGCCGTCGGTGGAGGTCAGCCCCACGATCACTTCGAGGTCCTCGGTGTCGTCTTCCAGGGTCAACAACTTTTGATTCAACCTTTCGATGTTGGTTTGCAAGCGCTTGATCTTGCTGCGCAAATAAGAATTGGTCTTTTCCAGGGCACTATCTGTCTTACTTTGAAACAGCATGTTGCTGATTGTTACAGAACCCCAGAACAATCCTATGAAAAGAATTGCACAGCAAAGAAGGATCGTGATGAACTTCTGCAGGTTGAACTCAAACTGCCTGAACTCCGATTCGCCGGTAGAAAAGAAGATCAGCCTGATCTTGTCCAATCGATGGGTTCCCTTTAATTTCATAAATTTCAACTCTTTCTTAGTTCCCACGAAACGCTTTCCATTCCTCAATTCCCTGAAGCCATGCGCTTTTCTTCCCGGTCAATAGACCTCAGTCGGCTTGTTAAAAAACGCATGGTTGCACGTTTTTATGCAAACTTTGTTCCACCGCAGCCTTGAACCCAAAGGCCGCGGCAAGATTTTGTGACTGCGGGGTCTACCCTTATAGACAAGAATTCCTCCGGAAAACTTTCAAAAACAGGCGATTTTTTTGGAAAAAGCGCGTCAAGGGCGTCCCGCCTGGCTCAGTCCGATGTAAAAGGTGATGTCATCTCTGCTCGACCCGGCCACGTCCAAGCTCAGAGTCAGCCGGGAGGGCAAGGCAAAATCCACAGCCAAAGTCGGCGACAGAAGCAAACCGCTACGGTACCTGCCAAACTGCTGCCCTACGGTCGTCTCGCTTTGTCCAAAAATCAACTTGTCTTCTCGACGCTCGCGGCGATCGATCCATTTGAGATTCAATCCCGTGTACAAAGTGAGAAAATTCGTAGCCTTGGCGATCCCGAAATTCGAATTCACCTCTCGCCAATCGTAATCCAATTGTACCACCTGCGACAGCTCAGACTGTGAAGAACCCAGCGATCGTTCAGCAGCGGGTTTACTGGTAAACCGCATGATCTGCCCCCTGCCCACAAAGGCGAGGCCCAAGGCCTCCACGCGCAAAATCTGAATCGCCAACCCGCCTCCGTAGGCGGGACGAAATTTGTCTTCGTAGCTCGTATTGGCTCCCGGACCCGTGTCAAGCGACAGCTTCGCTACGCCCGCAAACCCGAAAAGATTGATCCGGTCGCCAAAGCTCAACAAGCCTTTCAGCAAGTAACGAGGCGACCTGTTCTCCACTCCAAAGATATCGCGGCGCAGATAGCC
>CAYQOI010000047.1:4752-8108 GCA_964419085.1 uncultured Cytophagia bacterium
ATAGCCACCCTGAACGGCCACCGTGAACGTGTGGCGACTTCCCGCGAAAATCGGGCCTGCCGCCGGCTGGCTCCTCCCCGAACCAACCGTCAACAAAATAATCAAAACGGCAAACTCTTGCCAGTAAACTTTTTGCAACTTTTTTCGCATCTTCCTAATCAATTCAGATTCAGGTTGATCGGCGGCGAGGACCGAATCATGTTGCCGTTCGCACTGTTTACCACGATGGTGACGTTGGCGGTCTGGGCCGTAGCAGCCGGGTCGGTGGGGTCCAGATTGTTGGTCAGCAGAACCTCGTAGCGCGTCGTTCCGGGGTCGCCGGTGGTGAGAGCGGTCCAGGAAAGCTGGCCCGCGTTCGTCTGCACGGTAATCTCCGACCCCGGCGTGATGGGATTGCCATTCACGTCGTAGATTTTGAACGTGATCACCGCGGTCTCGCCGGGACTGAGGTCGGTCGCGGAGGTTTGCACGTCGAACACGGAAATCGCGCCCGAGAAGACCAGGTCAGCCACCGACCAGGCCCGGGCGGGGTTGCCGTTCGCATCGACGCCTTCCGTAACCGCAAGAATGCGCGCGACGCCATCGTTTTCCCCAAAATCCCCCTGCGAATTCAGCACTTCTCCGTTATCGAAATCAGGAATCGGTCCCGGGATGACGTTCGTCGATTTGTTGAAATCCGGGTGCATTTCGTTGGGGTCGAAAAAGGTGTTGTAGTAGCGCGAAATGGTCGGGTAGGGCTGGGCCGTGTGGATCGTCACCGTGGCCACACCCTCCTCGTTAGTAAAGCCGGTGTGGGTGGAGATCACGCCGCCCGTGGTCGTGAAAAAGACAGCAGTTCCCGGCGGCACCGGATTGTTGAACTTGTCGCCGACCACCGCGGTCACAACCGCGGTGTTGTTTACCACATTCCACCCCAGCACGTTCAGCGGCTGCACGCCGACGGTCAGATGACTGGTGGCCGGGTCGTTGACGTTTTCGATGTAAGGCGGGCCGGCAAAAATGATGATTTCGGTGGAAACCGCACGGACTTCGGGCATCACCGGCGTGCCCAGGGAATCGGTCACCTGGGCCATGATCCGGACGCTGCCGGAACGAATGCCGCTGTTCAGCGAAACCTGTGCCCGGCCGTTTACGGTGGGCAGCGGCGTGGTAGCACTCAGAAACTCGCCTCCGCCCGGAGACGAGAAAAGCGAAAAGGCGATAAACGTCCCGTCGGCAACGGGATTGTTGCGACTGTCCACCACATCCGCCGTAATGCTGACGGTCTGATTCCTTCCGGAGTCCTTGACCCCGAGACTGGTGGGATCGAAGGTCAGCAGAATGCTGTTAGCCGGCCCGGGACGCACATCGATGGTAAGCTCGTCGGAGACCGCGCCGGCTGACGCCCGAATGGTCGCGGTTCCGGTGACACTGCTCTTGAATTGTGCCACAGCCTGCCCATCCACCGTCTGCGCGCTGGGCGTGACATCCCCAAGGTCGCTGGTGAAGTCCACTTTGGTTCCATCGACGACGGCATTCCCCGCGGTGTCGAAAACCCGCGCGACGATGCGGGTCGCGGTCTGGCCATCCGCCGGCAGCGAACTGGAATCCGCGGTCACCACGATGCCGGCAGGGTCGCCGACCACGTAGCGCACAAAGGTTGTGTCGGACAATTGTCCCACGGAAACCACCACAGTTGCGGTGTCCGGCTGCGTGCCGCTGGTGAGCGTACTCACCGCGACCCCATCTGTGGTGACCTGATTGGCCTGAATGGTACCCGAGCCCTTCACGATGGCAAAAGTCACCGGCGTTCCATCGGAAATGGGATTGTTCGCCTGGTCGGATACCACCGCGGTGATGATCGAGGTGCTGCGGTTGTCTGCCAAAATCTCAGGCGGGTCAGCCGAAACGGTCAGATTGGTGGGCACCGACGCGCTGAACGCGACCTGCGCGGTCTCAGTGAGCCTTTCCCCGTAGATCGCCGTGACCGTCGCGGTGCCCGTTTGGTTGGAGCTGGTGAGATCCACTTCCGCCACCCCGCTGGCGTTGGTAAGCGCGGAATTCGGGATGGTCCCGAGACTGGTCCCGAAGGAAACCCGGGCGCCGGAGATGGCGATAGTACTGCCCGCTTCCTTCAGCACCACCCGAACCCGGGAGCGACTTCGGCCATCCGCGATGAGGCTCTGGGGCGAAACGCTCAAGGAAAACTCGACGCCCTTCAAAAGAATCTGTGTGCTCGCCTCAGAATCGTTGCCTCTGGCCGTGATGGTGGCCACCGCGTCGCTGCGCAAAGCGGGCGAAGTAAACTCTACCTGCGCCATGCCAAACGAATCGGTCACCGCGGCAGCGGGCAGGGTACCGAGCGTGGCCTCAAAGGTGACGGGCAACCCTTTGAGCGGTGTACCGTCTTCAGTCCGCCAGATAGACTGTACCGACGTGGAGGTCAGGCCATTTGCCAGAAGGCTCTCGTCGCCGGCCAGCAGCGTGACCGTTTGCGGGGCCGTGTCTTTGATTTCGATTTCTACGGATTTGGTGAAGGACGACTTGTACCGCCCGACTACGGTCGCCCTCCCGGGTTGCTGCGGCGCGGTAAAAATCGTCGTGGCCACCCCCGAATCGTTTGTGGTTGCCGAAGCGGGGAGCACCACCCCCAAATTGGTGGAAAAGTCCACGACCTCTCCGGCCACCGGTTGATTGTTCTGATCCATCAGCACCGCACGGACGACTGCGCTGCCCCCGGGTGGAACCACCGGTGGTTCGCTATCGAGCCCCACCAGCACCACGAACTGTCCGTCCACCTGACGGGTGGGATCCAACGGCGGATTTTTCGAACAGACCCAGAAAAGCGTGCTGCACAACGCGACCCCAAACCAAGGCGCGAGATTTTTGTGAGCTGAAAGACGGAACCTCATGGAGTCGACTACCTTGTCAAGATCATCCTGCGGGTTAACCGGAGCTGTCCCATTCTCAGTTGATAGAAATAGATGCCCGAGGCCACCGGCCTCCCTAAATTATCGACCCCATTCCAACGAAGTTGATAAACGCCCGGGCCTTTTCGCTCGTTGAGAAGCTCCGCGACCCGCTGGCCACGAGCATTGAAAATCGTGAGCACAACCGGCTCACCGTTTGCGCCTGACAAATCATCCGGGAGCTGAAAGGAAATGGTGGTGCTGGGGTTAAACGGGTTGGGATAATTCTGCGCCAGCGAGAAGGACGAGACCGAATAGACCGCGCGAACGACGCCACTGTAGGCAAACGTGCCGTCGGTGTCGATCTGCTTGAGGCGATAGTAGAAAGTCCCGACGCTCACCGTGTCGCGGAATTCGTAGTGCCGTGGCGTCGTCGTTGTCCCACTGCCGGGCACAAAGCCCACTTTC
>CAYQOI010000047.1:8118-12958 GCA_964419085.1 uncultured Cytophagia bacterium
TTCATGAAGTCGCCTTCCGGAGCCCCACTTCGCTCCACCTCGAACCCGAAGTTGTCGGTTTCCGAGGCGGTGGTCCATTTCAACAGGCCGTCAGCGAAGGTGAACGAAACCAACTCCACGGGCAGCGCGCCGTCGAACTCGAACGCCCCCTGGTCGGGAGCGTTGCCCCATTTCAGCACGCCCGCGGGATTGCTGGGGTCGCCGGCATCCACACACGGTGACGTCACCTGGAGCTGGACGTTGCCGTGCGCCAAATCCGCGAACTTCGGGTCCAGGCTGATGTTCATGAATACATCCGACGAGTCCCCATTGCTGTTCGTCGTGCTGAGCGCGCCGACTTCCGGGGGTGTTCCGAAGTAATCCCCGGTTCCATTGGCCCAAACGTCGTTGTATTTGATCACCGGCGCGGCCGCAGCATCGTTGATGGCCACGCCGAAGTTGCTGTTATTCGAGATCACGTTGTTCTCGATGGAAGGCGACGAGGAATCCCCGATGGTGATGCCGAAATCGTTTTGCACGATGGTGTTTTGCCAGACTTGAGGAGCAGCGCCAGCAAGACAGTCGATGGCCGCGCTGCCGTTCTGCCGGAACACGTTCTCCGCAATCAGCGGCGACGACGCCTGGCAAAGGATTGCAGATGACACCGCAACATTATTCCTGATCACATTCTTTCTCACCGAAGGAGAAGAATCGGTGCACCGGATGGCCGTATTGCTGTTGTCGTGAAACAGGTTGCTCTCCAGCAAAGGCGTGGCGGAATTCATGCAATCGATCCCGTTGCTGTTCATTCGGAACGTGGAGTTTTGAACAGATGGAGCCGAGCCCGCCACCAGCACACCCGAGCCGGCAAACTCCACCGCGACATATTTCAGGGTCCCGCCACCTGTACTGGAGAACAGGACGCCATTCCAGTCCCCGAGATTCGGAGTCGCTTCGTTGGAGGTAAAGCGAATGGAATCGCTCTGCGTTCCCACCGCCTTTAACACGCCATCGATGGTGAAATTCAGGCCGAGATTGAACTTCAGCACGACACCTGGCTCGATGGTGAGCGTGTGCCAGGACGGCACCGAAATGTTGCCCGTCACGATGAACGGACTGTCGGCCTTCTTCAACGTGTCCACAACGACAGCGCCGCTCAGGTTTCCGGCGAAGCAGCGGCCGCTGACCGCGAGCAGCATCAGAGAAACGACGATAATGGCCAGAGGATTGGTTCGACCTGTCATAGCCTTACACCCAGATAAAACATGACTAAGCTCATGATAAGCAAGACGGCGCCCGAGAGCTTTCGGTGAGCAACGGAGCCGTGATCGGTGAAGACCAGCCTGTTTCCGATTTCGCTCAACCTGATGATGACTCCGGGAGCAAAAAAGAACAACGCGCTAAAGAATAAGAAGAGCACCCCTGCTACGATGAAGAACGTCATGATTCACCTCTCAAGTCCTTGACAGGGTTTAATCGGTTATCTCCTTCCAGTAATTGTAATGGTACTGCCCCGTACTCGGATAGTACGGCGGCGGCGTATCTGCGAATCGTTGATCGTAATGGTAATCCTTCTGATAGCCGGTCATCCCGAAAAACCCGAACGTTCCCACCGGCCCGCGCACTTTTTGACTCAACGAGCCCCAAATCGTCAGGGTACCGCGCGGCGCACCGCTGTAGTAATTCTCCACGGTAAACGAGTCGCCCAGCGTCAGAATGGCGGCATCGATGATGACGTCGTCGCGGTTCGCGGCGTTGTCAGCCACAATAACATCCTTGATGGAAACCAGGCCCAGCAAGTCGTCGCTTCCGGGGAGGGGCTGGCCGTCACTGTCGGATGTTTCGTAGACCAGATCGTCGGTGATGATGATGTTGCGCGTCGCCACCACTGTGATGACACCGTCAAGTGTTCCTTTGACCTGTACCGAGCCTTTCACGAACACCAGGCCGTTAAGGTTTGCGACCACTGCTGTGGCATCCTGGATGTCGTAGACCTTGTGACCGTTATGCCAGTGCCAGACATTGTAGGTAAGCGTCCCGTCTGCATGAAACTCGATACTGGCCTGCTTGCCGAACCGGGCATCGATGATCAAGTCGGGCGGCTCCGTATTCATGGACCAGTAGTTGTCCACGATATCCTGTTGGGTGGGAAAAATTGCGGGCGGCACACCCAACTGATAGCCTTCTTCGAATACCGGATTGAAGGGCACGCCTTGATTGAAGCTGGGGGCACTGCTGGTCACTTTCCCCTTGAAGACGGGACTCCCCACGATAGAAATCTGGTCGTTGCTGTGCAGCGGGCCTTCGACGAGGTCGCCGGTATTGAACCAAATGGTCCCGCCCTCGCTTCCCGTGAGGTAAGCGTACCGGTTGAATGTGGTTGTTTCCATTTCGATTTCGATCTTGCGCACCACATCATCCACCTGACCTACCGAAAGGATCTTGTATTTCTTCAGATATGTTCCCGCGTTCCCGTTGTCCGGGTCGATGGTCACGGTGTAGGTCCCCGCGCCCGCGGCAACATGGTCATAGCGCACAAACGGCTCGATGCCGCCCGGAGGCGGATCTTGAAATTGCAGCCAACGATAAGCTAACTCGATACCGCCCTCAGCCAACCAAAAGGCTTGCGTGGATTCCACCGCCTTCACCGTCCCCCTGGTGTCCAGGATGACCGAAGAGAGGGTCACGTAGCCGAGAATAGACAGCACGATTCCGGCGATGACCGTCATGACCAGGGAAAAGCCTTGTTGACCTCTACACATTCTGCCGGCATCAGTAGTTGGTTAGGAAAGAGACCAGAACACAGTCGTGGATTTGCGGATGACTGACCGTGACCCTCACCTCTTTGTACGTGGATTGCGTGATGATGGTCACCGAACGCGTGAAACCGCTGAATCCATCCGGGTCGGTTTCAACGGGATAGTTGTTCTCCACGATGTAGCCATAACCGCGACTTCTCTTATCCGCAAAAATCCGTTCCATCTTCTCATTGGCAAGATTCGCCGCGGTGCTCGACAGTTCCATATCAAAGCTGCCCGACACGCTCGATGACATCATGTTCATCGTAGCCAGCAATGCGACGCTGAGAAACACGATGACGAGCACAATTTCGATCAGGGTGAAGCCTGTCTCGGCAGAAAAGCACGCTGACTTGTCACGAAACTGCGTTGGTTTGTGCATCGCGAATACTTCAGTAATTTCTGAGCGTAACCGTCATTCTGGAGCTGACAGGACGCGACCGAACCGTGGTCGTCAGCTCCACCGAAATCATGCGGATGCGGGACAAATCCGCGATGGGAAAATCGAGCACATCCCCCTGGTCATCGACATAGATGAAATGAAACGCGGTCACGCGATCGATTAACTCATCGGCGTTTCTATAGATGCTCCCGCCCGTGTGGCGGTAGGTCAGCGAATGGTGCTCCACATCCACGAACCGGATAGAGTCCGCTGACGCCTGAAAAATGCTATCCGGGGACGCGATCTGTCGCAGGTCCCTTTCCATCTGCCGCAAACCGAATCTGGCCATCTGCAGCCCTTCCTTGCGACTCGTAACCAGGTCATAGATATTCACTTCGTAGAAGATCATGCCGGAAACAAACCCGGCAAGCATAGCCACCGCGACCATGACCACGATGAGCTCCACCAGCGTGAGACCAGCTTCAGCTCGCGCAACGACGTCATTCCTGGATATCTTCAATGCGCAACAGTCCCGTGTTTGCCGTAACCACAACCCGCTTGGTGTTGTTCAGCGTAACCAGCGTCAGCGTCCCAGAGAACGGTGCACCAGAATTGAGCGGTTTACCTGAGCCATCGAAATCCAATCGTCCGCCGGTAAGCGACGTGCCCGTAAGCTTCACCGCATAAAAATTTCCTTGGCCCAACTGTACGACAAAATCGCCGCCCCCGAGCGGGTTGGTCAGATAGGCCCCTGTCTCCCATTTCAGGTAGTAGCGGTTGTTCTGCACGTCCATGTAAACCCGCGTTCCCACGTGCGTCGAGTAGGCCATTTCCCTGGCATATCTGACATCGCCTACGATCTTTTGTGCGATGCTGGCGAACTGCACTCGCTCCGGGGTCTGGCCAAACTTGGCCACGACGACGTAGCTCAAGATGCCGATGATCACCATGGCTACGATCAGCTCTATCAGGGAGAATCCCCGCTCGTTTCCACGCACCGTTTCTCTCCACTTCGCGGTTCAAATTGCAAAAGGGAAGTCGAAAAACATGCCCGACTTCCCTTTCTTGAGCCCGTCAGCCGTCTATCTGTTATCGTACATGAGATGGATAGGAAGCCGCGTTTGGACAGCTCGCCGTTCCGGTATTGGGGTCATAGACGATGTTGCCACCGACCGGGCACGTGGGAATCTGACCGTTCCTGAACATCGAGCCGGTGAGCGCGGTCGGGAATCTGGGGTTGCCGGCTATCGCGCTGTCCGCGTACGCAAGCGACGCGGCTGCTTCCACCGCGGCTTGATTCGCCTTACACTGAGAGGCCTGCGCGCTATCGCTCAAGTCCACAAATTGCGGCACCGCGATCGCGGCCAAAATACCGATAATCACGATCACCATGATCAGCTCGATCAGAGTGAAACCACTTTGGTTCTTCATAGAACTACCTCCATAGAAACGTTAGAAGAAGAGTTGGGTAACCAGGTTCTGTCATCCGGTCATGCAAGCCATGTGCCAGCCATGCACCTGCTCGACATATGACAGCTTACCCATTGTTTTTTCATCACTTGTGAAATCATCACTCCACACACGGTCGTCGCTGCGAACCTCTCGTTTTGTGCCGAAGCGGCATAAAGCAATTCCAGGAACCGGTTTGAGTAAACACAAGTCGTTGTTTTTTCAAGGGTAG
>CAYQOI010000048.1:0-12725 GCA_964419085.1 uncultured Cytophagia bacterium
AGGAACTTCTCTGCTGCCGCGTAAAACTTCAACCGGTTTTGCGGTTTGGCAAACCCGTGTCCTTCGTCCGGGAAGAGCAGATACTCGTACTCGATGCCTTTGTCTTTCATCGCCTGGACGATCTGCTCCGCTTCGGTCTGCTTCACTCTCGGGTCATTCGCGCCCTGTGCGATCAACATGGGAATCTTGATCCGGTCGACCTTGAACAGGGGCGAACGCGATTTCAGAAAATCGGCCTCGGTGTCCGGGTTCCCCACCCGTTTGTGGAACATCGCCAGCAGCGGTTTCCAGTACGGGGGGATGGATTTGAGCAGGGTGATGAGGTTGCTTGGACCCACCACATCCACGGCGCAGGCGAACACGTCGGGGGTAAACGTCGCGCCGACCAGCGCAGCGTAACCGCCGTAGGACCCGCCGTAGATAGCCACTTTCTTGGGGTCGGCAAACCCCTTCTCCACCGCCCAATTTACCGCGTCGATGAGATCGTCGTGCATTTTCCCCGCCCATTCCCGGTCGCCGGCGTTGACAAACTCCTTGCCGTAGCCGGTGGAGCCGCGAAAGTTCACCTGCAAGCAAATGTAGCCGCGGTTGGCAAACCACTGCGCCTCGGGGTCGAAGCCCCAGGTGTTCCGGCCCCACGGCCCGCCGTGCACATTCAGGACCATGGGTAGATTCTGGTGCGGCTTTCCCGGCGGAAACGTGATGTAACCGTGGATGGTGAGGCTATCGCGGGCCTGGAATTCGATGGGCTCCATCCGCGCCAACTTGTAGTCGGTCAGTTCAGGTCGGTGGTGGAACAGAAAGGTGCCCCGTTTGCTCTCCCGGTCGAACGCGTAGTAGGAGACCGGGCCGTCGTCCTTGGTGAAGCCCACCAGCCAGGTTTTGTCCGCGTTGTCCCGGTTGCTGATGAAAAAGTCGCCATGATCCAGCTTGCGGATGGCCTCGAAATCGTCCTTAACGGCCTGGTCCAGCACTTCCCACTCGTTGCGGGCCCGCAAGATGGAAACCGCCTCGACCTCGTAGCTGTCCGGGTTGATGAGCACGCTGCTGACGTCGTACTGCGGGTCTTCTTTGATCACATCGATTTTCTTCGTAGCGACATCCATCTTGACCAGACGGCTCGCATTGGCCTCGCGCGAATCCTTTAAATACAACCCCTTACCGTCTTTGGTGAAGCTGACCACCTCGCTGGTGAGCGCGTCGTCGGAGCTCCAGCTCAGCAACCTATCCCAGCTCGCGCTTTCGGTTTCCCGGTACAGGAGGTCGAAGCCGCCGTCGGGGCGGGATGCCATGGCTGCTCGCACCTTGAAATTCGGGTCGGTCACCCAACCGATGACGTTGCCCGGGTTCCGCGCCACCATCTTCAATTCGCCGGTGGTGAGGTCGAGATGGTAGACGTCATGAACCTGCGGATTCTCTTTGTTCATCGCGATGAGCAGTTCGTTGGGGAAGTGCTTGTTGCGGTCGACGATCCTGACCTGGACGTTATCGAACGGGGTGAGATTTCTGGTTTCCTCTGTGCCGAGATCGACGCTGTAGAGCGTCCAGTTCTCGTTTCCGCCCACATCCTGCAAGTACATGATGTGCTTGCTGTCGGCCGCCCAGAAGTAAATCCGGATGCCGCGGTTGGTGTCTTCGGTCACCGGTTTGTCATCGTTTTGGCCCACCGTTCTCACCCAAACGTTCAGGACGTTGTTTACCGGTGCGAGGTAGGCCAGCATCTTGCCGTCCGGCGAGATCTGCGGGTTCACTCTCTTGGGGTTCCCGAAAAGCACCTCGCGGGGAATGAGTTTCGGCTCCGGGTTCGAGCAGGAAAAAAGCCCTGCAGCGAACACAAGCGCGGCCAGAATGGTCGAGATTCCGCGCCTTAGTTTGCGTTGTTCCATGATCCACCCTCCTTCATTTCGTTTGGTTATGTCAAAGCCTTCTGTTCAAGCAGGGAGTCGACGACGGAGACCGTGCCTCGTGTGAACACCTGTACGGCGTCGCGGGGCCAACCGCGGGACTCCCTTGCCCGCTACCGCCTCATTCTGCACAGCAACCCACTGCCTTTGAGCGCCGAGGCCCTGCTTCAGTCTTGCCCCGGTTCCACGGGGGGTACGCGTTGACTTGCGCACGCCAAAGCTGACGCTCCGCCAGAGTAAGAGCGCGTCGACCGACTGAATATCTCAAAATAGTTTGAAGAAGTCAAGTGCTTTGCGCAGTGGGGGATGAGGCCGCCGCACAAGAAACCGATGCAATCGGGGACAAAGGTCAGGTGAGCAAAGCCAGCAGGAAAGACAGTACGGTCAGCGCGATGGCGGCCAGGGCCATGAGATGGTGGGTATGGGTCTCTTTTTTGACTTCACTGAAGCCTAACAGCCCGGCAGAAAGGTAGCCGCCGATGAAGCCGCCGGCATGGGCGAAATTGTTGATTCCCGGCATCAGAAACCCCAGGATAAAAACAACGATTGCCCACTGCGCGGTTTGCCGGTAGATGGCCATCCCGAATGTT
This sequence comes from uncultured Cytophagia bacterium, assembly GCA_964419085.1. Taxonomy (GTDB): domain Bacteria; phylum Zhuqueibacterota; class Zhuqueibacteria; order Oceanimicrobiales; family Oceanimicrobiaceae; genus CAYQOI01. Next base: position 2,495 of record CAYQOI010000048.1, read on the forward strand.
CCGCCCCGCTTCTTGCCGTAGTACACCAGCGCACCCAGCAAGCCAAAAATCGACCCCGACGCGCCAATGGTGAAAGGGATGCCCCAGTAGTTGGAAACCAGAAATCCCAGAGCCCCGGAAATGGTGAAGATAAGAAACGCACGCGACACGCCGTAGAACTCCTCGACCGCCGGGCCCAGTTGCCGAATCCAGAGGACGTTGAACAAGATATGCAGCAGGCCGCCGTGCAAATAGATCGCGGTGATGAGCGTCCACCACTGCCCGCGGGCCATGGCAAACGAACCGGTCATCCCCAGCGCGTTGAGACTCGGCATCGAGGGAGCCAGGAACCCCAGCAAACCGCCGCCCTGAAACACCGCACGCGGATCCAGCAGCAGGCTGAGAACATACACCCCGATGCACACGGCAGAAATAATCGGAACCAGGCTGATGCGACCGCCGAACAGTTTTCGCAGCACACCGGAGAAACCCCACAGGTTGGGATTCTTCATGCCGCAATGAATACACTGTTCCGCGTTGGCGCTGATCAATTTGCCACAGTTTGGGCAGATGATCGCACCGATGTTTTTGTTTTCAGCCATCTCCGCTCACTCCACGCTAAATCCGGGTCAATTCACGCTCAGAGGAGACATCCGGGTGACAAACATCTGGTGGGGCGCATCGTTTACGGTGAGACAGTAGAGGGTGCGGTCGCACACCGCCCACTTGCTCTGCGGCAGCCCGGTTTTATCTTGTGCAACCCGTTGGATGACCGGCCGCGAACGCGCCCGAAGAATCGCCAAACGGGAAAGCTCGATGCTCCACCATAGCCGTGTAACAAGCCACGACAAAAAGAGGAGGAGGAGATGTTTTTTGCCCCTGGTTCGTGTGTTCTGCTGCATGTTTGTCCTTTGGCACGCGGTTTCGTTCATCCACAACTTACGAAAAGCCGCGCGTGGATTCAAGCAAAAAAAGCCCGACGAAACTGCCGTCGGGCCCATTCGCGCGCCTGCAAAAAGAATCGCTACTTCACTTCCCAGGTGTCACCCGATTCCAACAGGGCCTGCAGGTCCGGCTCACCGTATTTTTTCTTCACCTCTTCGATCTGCCGGTTCAATTCTTCTTCGTAGCAAGGCTGTTCAACCGCCCGAAAGACCCCCACCGGCGCAGGCAAGTTGGGATTGTCCATCATGTGGCTCAGAATAAACGAGTAGGTCGCCTCCGGAGTCTTCTCGTCGTGAACCAACAGCTCATCGGTGCTGTGTTTGCCGTTACTGAGCGAAACGACCTCTGGCGTGAAGCCATTCAATCTGATGCCCTTGTCCTTGTTGGCGCCGAAAATCAGCGGCTTGCCGTGTTCCAGATAAACCACGTTTTCGGGGCGTGATTCTTTTTCGGTGTAGCGGAACCAGGCACCATTGTTGAAAATGTTGCAGTTCTGGAAGACCTCGATGAAGGACGTCCCCTTGTGTTCGGCGGCCCGCCTCAGAACGTGCTGCATGTGTGCCGGGTCGCGGTCCATCGTGCGCGCCACAAACGTGGCTCCGGCACCGATCGCGACGCTGATGGGATTGAACGGATGGTCCACGGAACCAAAGGGCGAAGATTTGGTGACCTTGCCGAACTCAGAGGTCGGCGAGTACTGCCCTTTGGTCAGGCCATAGATGCGGTTGTTGAACAGAATCACGTTGATATCGAGGTTACGCCGGAGCAGGTGGATCAAGTGGTTGCCACCGATACTCAGACCGTCGCCGTCGCCGGTGATCACCCACACCGAAAGCTCTGGATTCACCTCTTTGATTCCGGTCGCGATGGCCGGCGCGCGGCCGTGAATGCTGTGAAAGCCGTACGTGTTCATGTAGTACGGGAAACGGCTGGAACAACCGATCCCTGAGACAAAGACGAACTTCTCCTTCGGGATACCCAGGTCAGGAAGTGTGCGTTGCGTCTGCGCCAGGATGGAATAGTCGCCACAACCGGGGCACCACCGCACCTCCTGGTCCGACTCGAAGTCCTTCTTGGTCAATCTAAGTTGGCTCGCACCGTTCGGTGCGACGGTTTGCTCTTTGGTGCTCATCTACTTAGTCTCCAAAATTTCATCGATTTTTTGCTCGATCTCAGAGGCGAAAAAGGGCAGGCCCTGCACCTTGCTGAACGAAATCGCAGGAACCAGATATTTCGCCCTCAGCACCTTGACCAATTGTCCGCGGTTGATTTCCGGCACCAGGATTTTCTTGAAATTCTTGAAAATCGCTTCCAGGTCTTTGGGCAACGGATTCACATAGCGCAAATGGATGCGCGAAACCGCTTTGCCCTCTGCCTGCTTGTGCTCCACCGCAGTCTTGATCGCGCCAAACGTGCTGCCCCAACCCACGACCAGCAGGTCTCCTTGCTTCGGACCCTCGATCTCGGTGGGCGGAATGTCCTCTGCGATGCGCTCGACTTTCTCCGCCCGCATCCGGATCATGTATTCGTGGTTGCGGGGGTCGTAGCTCACGTTGCCGGAAACCGCCTCTTTTTCGAGACCCCCGATGCGGTGCTCCAGCCCGGGCGTCCCGGGAACAGCCCAGGGCCTGGCCAGGGTCTTTTCATCGCGCAAAAACGGGGCGAAGCTCTCCTTCTCCGTCGCAAAATGCACGGAGATTTCCGGAAGCTCGTCCACCCTGGGGATCGCCCACGGCTCGGCGCCATTGGCCAGATATCCGTCGGACATGAAGATGACGGGCGTCATGTATTTCACCGCGATGCGGCAGGCTTCGTAGACCGCGTCGAAGCAGTCGGAGGGCCGCGACGCCGCGATCACCGGAAGCGGTGCCTCGCCGTTCCGGCCGAAGAGAGCCTGCAACAAATCCGCTTGCTCGGTCTTTGTGGGCATACCCGTACTCGGACCGGCCCGCTGGACATCGCACACCACCAGAGGCAGCTCCACGCTCACAGCCAATCCCAACGCTTCGGTCTTCAGCGCCAGGCCGGGACCGCTGGTTCCGGTGACGCCCAGCGCGCCCGCGTAAGATGCGCCGATCGAAGAGCACACCGCCGCAATCTCGTCTTCGGCCTGGAAAGTCCGCACACCGAAGTGTTTGTACTTGGCCAATTCATGCAAAATATCGCTCGCAGGAGTGATGGGGTAGCTGCCGTAAAACAACGGCAGGCCCGATTTCTGCGAGGCTGCGATCAAACCCAGCGCCACCGCCACGTTGCCGCTCACATTGCGGTATTTTCCGGGTGGCAACTTCGCGGGCTTGACCTCATACGAGGTGGCGAACTGCTCGGTGGCCTCGCAGTAGGCATAGCCTGCCTTCAGCGCCCGGATGTTTGCCTCCACCAGCTCGGGCTTCTTGGCAAATTTTTCTTTGATGAGATTGATCGCGTGGTCCATGGTCCGGTTGTAGAGCCAGAAAACCATGCCCAGCGCGAAGAAATTCTTGCTGCGATCGACAACCTTGGCGGAGAGGTTCAATTCCTCCAGAGCCCGACGGGTCAAGGTCGTCATATCGACTGAGAAGACCTGGAACTTGTCCAGCGACCCGTCTTCCAGCGGGTTGGTTTCGTAGTGCGCCAACTGCAGATTTCGATCCTTGAAACTATCCGAATTGATGATCAAAATGCCGTTGGGCTTGAGATTGTCGATATTCATCCTCAGCGCGGCGGGATTCATGGCGACCAGTGCGTCATACTTCTCCCCGGGGGTGTGAATATCGTAGCTGCTGATGTGCAGTTGGTAGCCGCTAACGCCGGGCAATGTCCCGGCCGGCGCCCGAATCTCTGCAGGAAAGTCGGGCAAAACACCGATGTCGTTTCCGATGACCGCGGACGTGTTGGCCATTTCGCTACCCACCAACTGCATCCCGTCACCTGAGTCGCCGGCAAACCGAATGGTTGCCTCTTTAATCGATTCGACTGACTTGCTCATTGCAAAACGCCGCTCCGTAATTCATTAATTCGTTTTTTCGTTGTGTTGAGCATTGTGCCTCTACTCAACCACTATCTCACAGTAGATAATGCCATAAAAATAAAAAAGTTTCACCGATAATCCATCAACCTCCTTCTCTGTCTTTGGTTCCAATTCGAATGGGATGTGGCGGCAAATTCAACACATCGTCAGGAAAGAACTCCACGATGTAGGCCACGATGTCCCGGATCGAGACAACCGCCATGGGACGCTCGTTTTCGTCCACCACAGAGACATGCCTGTACCCGCGATCCACCATGAGCTTGAGCGCGGCCTCCACGGTGTCGTGCATGTGCAAGCGTACCGGGTCCGGAGTCATGAAATCATCGATCACAGCACGATCGAGGTCCACGTTCTGCCCCGCGATCTTCATCAATGCATCGCGCTCGGTGAAGATTCCCCGCAGCTTTTGGTCCTGAACGACCAGCAGACACCCGATCTTTCGCGCCATCATTTTTTGGATGCTCTTGGCCACACTAGTGCCGCTTTCAACCGTGACAGCATCCCGGAGGCGTAACGCGGTCAGAGGTTTTTTCAGGCTGTCATCGGTCAGCGCGATTTCCTCCTCTTCCATGAGTTCTTGCATGTTGCGCAACTCGTCGTCAAACTCATCCATTTCAACATGTACCACTTTTATCGCCTCCTTTAACCCCATGTTTAGTTATCGATTTGAAGACTCTTGACCAGAAACGCGGCGATGTCCCTGACGGAAACCAGACCCGTGGGCATCCCACCGAGGTCCGTCAGCGGAATGTGCCGGAACCCACCCACATGCATCCGGTTCAAAGCAAACGCGATCTGGTCGTCGGGAAACAGATATTCCGGATTCGGCGTCATGACATCTTTGGCGCAGACCTCTGCCGCATCTAAATTTCCTCCCACTACCTTGGTGAGAATATCTCGCTCGGTGAGGATGCCCACGAGCCGTCGGTCTTGCACCACGCACACGCAGCCAAACTTGTTTTCCTTCATGGTCTTGATAACATCGAGAATCTTCGTATCGGTCTGAACACAGGTGGGTTTTCGGGGGCCGAGGCTTTCGATGGGCGATCGCAGGGTCGATGAATCCATTCTACTCTCCTGAACACATGAGCACGACTTATAAATTGGTCGAATATAAACAGTTAATCCACGAAAAGCAACCTTTTTACAAACGAAATAAACATACTCAGTCCGTCCTAAAATTACAAGGAAAACTCCGTTCACGAATATGAAATTTTCACAACATGCAACCCATCTTCCACCTTGACTCTTTTGCAATTTTTGTGGATATTTAGACACGAAGGAGGACCATGCAGGAAAGGGCGATCATAATTGTCGGCTCCGGGCCGGCCGGAATTTCCACCGCGTTGAGCATCAAAAGGGTGGCGCCCCATCTGGCCGACGAGTTGCTGGTGCTGGAGAAGGCGCGACATCCGAGACCCAAGCTGTGCGGCGGTGGGCTGACCCAGTACGCCACCGAGTTGCTCCGGTCGCTGGACCTGCAGATCCAAAGCCCCAGCTTCCGGGTCCACAAGGTGCGCTTCTACCTTCACACCCGGCCCATTCACGTCAGGAAGCCAAACATCATCCGCATCATCCGGCGGGACGAGTTCGACGCCGAGCTGGTTCGCCATGCCACGGAACGGGGCATCCACGTCCACGAAAACGAGGCGGTGGTGGACATCAAGCGTCGCAACGGCTTCCTGGAAGTGGCCACGCAGAAGGACCTCTACAAAGCCAGAGTGGTGGTGGGGGCCGACGGCGCCAAAAGCGTGGTGCGACGGAAACTGATCAGAGAAGGGCACTCGCGGGTCTCCCGCCTGATGGAAGTGCTGGTCCGCGTGGATGAATCGCAAACGCCGGAATTCAGCGAACAAATGGCCGTTTTCGATTTTCGCGGCATGCGCGATCACCTGCAGGGGTACCAGTGGGATTTTCCTTGCTATGTCGACGGCCAGGCGCATCTGAACATCGGCATCTTCGACAGTCGCATCCTGCCCGGCCAACGGGCGAATCTCAAAGATTCTCTGCTGGAGAGACTCCGGCGCCGCGGGATCGCGCCGGAGCAGGTCACCTTCCTGGGACATCCGGAACGGTGGTTCAGCCGGCGTGGCCGTTACGCGCAACCCAACGTGCTGCTGGTGGGAGACGCAGCCGGAATCGAGCCTCTATTTGGCGAAGGCATCTCGGTCGCGCTGGCCTACGGCCCGGTCGCCGCGCGGGCTATCAAACACGCGTTCGAAAACGGTGATTTTGGCTTCCACACGTACAAACGACTCATCCTGAGAAATCGACTGGGGCGAATCCTCACACGAAACAGATTCGTGGCAAGGCACTTTTACGCCAGAAAAAACCAGCGCCTGCTCTCCGGGCTCGCTTCCGTTGCGGCCTTCTGCTTCAACGCGAGATGGGCGTTGTCCCGAGGCTCAGGTTCACTACCCAACTGAATTCGACGACAGATGCGATGGCAAGAAAAGACTTTGATGTAGTGATCATCGGAGGCGGTATCAACGGCGCGGGGATCGCCCGCGATGCGGCCGAGCGAGGTTTGTCTGTTTACCTGGCCGAGAAAAACGACTTCGCCCACGGCACGACGTTTCGCTCCACCAAGCTGATCCACGGCGGCTTGCGCTATCTGGAGCACTACGAAATCGGTCTGGTGCGGGAGTCGTTGCGCGAGCGGGAAATCTTGCTGAAGCAAGCGCCACACCTGGTGCGGCCCATCAGCTTTGTCATCCCCATCTACGAAGACAACGTCTACGGTTACGGCAAAGTCAAGCTGGGCCTGGTGGCGTACGACATTCTCTCCTACGACAAAAGCCTCGAGAATCACAAATCATTTTCCTGTGAAGAACTCAAGGAGATCGAGCCGCATATCCGCACCAAACACTGCCAGGGCGGCTTCGTGTATTGCGACTGCCAGGTGACCTACCCCGAACGGCTCTGCCTGGAAAACATCCTGCTGGCCAAAGCAGCGGGCGCCGAGGTACACAACTACGCGGAGGTCACCCAACTCATCCAGGACGGCCGAACCGTCAGGGGTGTACGCGTGCGCCACACCCTGACCGGCGAAGAAGACGAGATTCACGCCTCGCTGGTGGTGAACGCAGCCGGGCCCTGGGTGGACCAGGTTCTCAACCGCAAATACACGCCCAGCGAGCGCCGCATGGGCGGCACCAAAGGCAGCCACCTGCTCCTGCCCAGATTCGAAGGAGGTCCGCGGCACGCGATCTATGTGCCCGCGCACCAGGACGGCCGGCCGTTTTTCATTATTCCGTGGCGGGATTACTATTGGGTGGGCACCACCGACATCCGGTACAACGGCGACCTGGACCACGTGCACATCACCAAAGAGGAGATCGACTATCTGCTCACCGAGGTCAATTTTGTCTTCCCCATGGCGCAGATGACGCCGGAGGATATCATCTACTGCCTCTCCGGCATTCGACCGCTGCCGAAAACCGAAGACGAAACCGAAGAAGCCGAAATCACCCGGCGCCACATCATCTTCGACCACGACCGGGAGGAGCTGGAGGGTCTGCTTTCCATCATCGGCGGCAAACTGACCACCTACCGGAATCTTGCGGAAGAAACCGTCGACTACATCTTTCATAAATTTCATAAAGAAAGACCCCACTGCCGCACCAGGGAAGAGCCGCTGTGGGGCGGCGGCATGAAAGACATCAACCGCTACGTTCAGGACAATTCCAGACGGTTCAGCAGGCCGGGCGAGCTGTCTCCGGAACAGGTCGCGTATTTGATTTCCGTATACGGCACCAGATTCAAAGACGTCCTCCGCCTCACCGAACAGGAGCCGGCCCTGCGCCAGCGCATCTGTCCCAACAATCCCGACATCAAAGCGCAGATCGTCTTTTCCGTCCAGAATGAATTGCCGCAAACCCTGGCCGACATCTACTTGCGGCGCACCGGAATCGGAACCAGTGCCTGCAAAGGTCTGGATTGTGCCAGGGAAGGCGCCAAACTCATGGGTAAGCTTCTGGGCTGGCGGAGAAAACGCGTCAAGCAGGAAGTCGAGGAATACAAAAAGGTCGTCCAGGAGCTCTATCGTTGTTCCCCAGGCGCATGAAAACCGGCAACTACTCGGCACGCTACCGCTGCATCAACGGGTGCGGCACACATCCTCTGACCGCGGTGCTCTACCGTTGTCCCCGGTGTGGCGACCTGCTGGAGGTGGAGCACGACCTGGACGCGCTGCGCAGCCGCTCACCCGAGCAATGGAAAACGCTGTTTGCCGACCGACGGCAACACCTCCGGGGACCGCTGGCCAGCGGTGTGTGGAGCAAACAGGAGTGGGTGTGCCCCGAGATCGACGAGGCCAACATCGTGTCGTTGGCGGAGGGGTGGACGCCCCTTCTCGAGGCGCCCCACCTCGCGCGCACCGCGGGCGCCGGAAAGGTCTGGGTGAAGCTGTGCGGCAACAGCCACACCGGGTCGTTCAAGGACCTGGGCATGACCGTGCTGGTCTCCATGGTCAAACAGATGATCGCGGACGGGCAACAGATCAAGGCGGTGGCCTGCGCCTCCACCGGCGACACCTCCGCGGCGCTGGCCGCGTACTGCGCGGCCGCGGGCATTCCCGCGCTGGTGCTCCTGCCCCGCAACAAAGTTTCCACTGCCCAGCTGATCCAACCCATCGCAAACCGAGCTCTCACCCTCTCCCTGGACACCGATTTCGACGGCTGCATGAGACTCATCCAGCAACTCACCAAATCCGAAGAGATCTACCTGGCCAATTCCTTGAATTCCCTGCGCATCGAAGGGCAGAAAACCGTAGCCATGGAGATCGTCCAGCAGCTCCACTGGCAGGTGCCGGACTGGGTGATCGTTCCCGGCGGCAATCTCGGAAACATCTCCGCCCTGGGCAAAGGCTTCCTGGAAATGCACGCGGTGGGACTCATCGATTCGTTGCCGCGCCTGGTGTGCGCGCAGGCGGAAAAGGCTAACCCGCTGTTTCTGAGTTACCAGAAAGGCTTTGCGGAGTTCGAATCCAGGAAAGCCGGGAAAACGCTTGCCAGCGCCATCCAGATCGGTAACCCGGTGAGCGCAAAAAAGGCCATCCGGGTTTTGCAGCAGCTAAATGGCGTGGTGGAACAAGCGTCGGAGGCGGAGCTGGCGGATGCCGCTGCGCTCGCGGACCGAGACGGGCTGTTTGTCTGCCCGCAGACCGGCGTGGCGGTGGCGGCGTACCAGAAACTCGCCGCACGCCAGGAAATCCGCGCGCAGGACCAGGTTGTCATCATCTCCACCGCGCACGGGCTGAAGTTTGTGGACACCAAGGTCAAATATCATGAAGGCCGTCTGCCTGGTCAGCAGCCCAAGTTTGCCAACCGTCTCCTCTCCCTCCCCGCGGACCTGGCGCAAATCCGGGAGGCGCTGCAGCGACACCTGTGAGCCGCGGCCTCTCCTGCCGGTGAAAAAGGAGCCCAACGTCGCGCGTTGGGGAATACCGACCCATTTGGGGTTGTCTAATTGTCGGACATCAACGTCTCGTGGAGCAGTGACAGATCGGGAACTAATCGAACAGGCCAAAGCCGGGAACAGCAAAGCCTTTGAGGAGCTGGTGAAACGGTACGAACCCCATGTTGCCGCGGTGGTTGTGGGAATGCTGGGCGATCGGCAGGAAGCGGACGACGTCGGTCAGGAGGTGTTTGTGCGCTTCTATCGCAGTCTGGACAGATTTCGCGGAGAAGCCGCGCTGGGAACCTATTTGACCCGCATCGCGATCAATCTCTCGCTCAACGAGTTGAAGCGACGCAAACGTCGACGTCTCTTGTTCAGAAGGTCTGACGAGGCCCTGCAAACCGCCACCACTGATCCGGAAGACGCGATCGCGAGTCGAGAAACGAAAGCGTTGGTGCAGCGCGCGATTCAAAAGCTCGACCCGGTGTTTCGCTCGGTGCTGGTGCTGCGGTTGATCGAAGGCTACTCCACGGAAGAAACGGCGGACCTGCTGGGCATCCCTTTGGGGACCGTGCTGTCGCGCCTATCTCGAGCCCAGAAACGGCTCAAGGAGCTCTTAACCCCGTTTGTGCAGGAGGAGACATGAAGGAGCGTTTACTGAATCTGCTCATCCGGTCTTTTGACGAGGAGCTGACCGAGGCCGAGCGCCGGGAACTGCAAAATGCGCTGGCCGCGGATGCGGAGCTGCGGGAACAGAAACGGCAACTCCAGGAAGTTCGGCATCTGGTGCGGGAGAGCGCGGTCCGATCCTTCAAGCCCTTTTTCGCCGCCCGGGTCATGCGCCGTGTCGCTGCCGGGCCGTCGCAACGCTCGGAATTCCTGGACGCGCTGCTGTGG
>CAYQOI010000049.1:0-12655 GCA_964419085.1 uncultured Cytophagia bacterium
CGCCGGCGCGATGATTTTGCTGGCCGGCACCTTCGACATCATCGACGGCAAGGTTGCGCGTGCCACCAATCGGGTCACCAAATTTGGCGCACTCTACGACTCGACACTGGATCGCTATTCGGAAGTGATTATGTTTTTCGGCCTCGCGTTTTATTTTGTGAAGGCGGAATGGTTTATCACTTCCATCGCGGTGTCGGTCGCGCTGGGTGGCTCCATCATGGTGAGCTACGTTCGGGCCCGTGCCGAAGCATTGGGGTTCCACTGCAAGGTGGGAATTATGCAGCGCCCGGAACGAGTTGTGTACATCGGACTCGGCGCGCTGTTCCACATCTACACGCTGATCTTCGCCATTCTGGCGGTGGCGATTTTCGCTAATGTCACCGCAATTCAGCGCATCTACCACGTGTGGGCCGCGGAAAACGGCAAGAAGAAAGAAAAGCTCTCTCCCGCGGAATTGGATATGGTCTGAGAGCCGATCGTCGAAATATCATGTACGAAACGTGTATCGCAAACGTCAAATTGAAGGAGGGCTACTTTGGAGCATAAACCGGTAGAAATCGCAAAACCTGAAGGCAAGTTGGGGGTGTTGTTGCCCGGCCTGGGCGCAGTGAGCACCACGTTTATCGCGGGCGTCGCGGCGGTTCGGAAGGGATTGGCCGCGCCCATCGGCTCTGTGACCCAGATGGGTACCATTCGGCTGGGGAAACGCACGGACAACCGTGTGCCGAAGATCAAAGACTTTGTGCCCCTGACGGAACTCAAAGATCTGGTGTTTGGCGGCTGGGACATCTTCGAGGAAAACTGCTACGAAGCCGCGACCAATGCCGGCGTTCTGGACCATCGTCTCCTGGAGCAGATCAAGTCTGATCTGGAAGGCATTCGCCCCTGGAAGGCGGTGTTCGACCAGAAATACGTCAAGAAGTTGAGCGGCACCAACGTGAAGTCCGGCGCGAGCAAGTGGGACCTCATGGAGCAGGTTCGGACGGACATTCAGAATTTCAAGAAGGAGCACGGTCTTTCCCGTCTGGTGATGGTGTGGTGCGGCAGCACCGAGGTTTTCATGGAGCCAAACGATCCGGTGTACAACGACCTTGCCGCTTTTGAAAAAGCGATGAAGGAGAGCCACGCGGCCATCGCGCCGAGCATGATCTACGCGTACGCGGCCATCGCCGAAGGGGTGCCGTATGCCAACGGCGCGCCCAACCTGTCTGCGGATTTTCCCGCGCTGGTGGAATTTGCCAAGCAAAAAGGCGTGCCCATCTGCGGGAAAGATTTCAAGACCGGCCAAACGCTGATGAAAACCATCATCGCACCGGGGCTCAAGGCCCGGTACCTGGGGCTTTCCGGCTGGTTTTCCACCAACATTCTGGGAAACCGAGACGGTGAAGTTCTGGACGACCCGGAGTCGTTCAAAACCAAGGAACAGAGCAAGCTGGGCGTCTTGCACTACATTCTGCAGCCCGAGGTCTACCCCGACCTGTACGGCGACATCTATCACAAGGTGCGGATCAACTACTACCCCCCGCGTGGCGACAACAAGGAGGGGTGGGACAACATCGACATCTTCGGCTGGCTGGGCTACCCGATGCAGATCAAGGTGGATTTTCTCTGCCGCGACAGCATCCTGGCCGCACCCATCGTGCTGGACCTTGTCTTGTTTCTGGACCTGGCTAACCGCAGCGGCATGAAGGGGATTCAAGAGTGGCTCTCGTTTTACTTCAAGAGCCCCATGACTGCAGCCGGCCTGTATCCGGAACACGACCTGTTTATTCAGTTGATGAAACTGAAAAACACGCTTCGTTACTTAAAAGGGGAAGAACTGATCACGCACCTGGGGTTGGAGTATTACGACTAGGCCTTCCGGAATGGGAGGACCATCGGTGACTCGCTGAAACCATTACGCGAGCTCAGAGCGCACGTTGTCCGCCAAGTCTCCCCTCAAGAACGTTCTGAAAACGTCGCTGCCGGCAGTGATCGACCTGTCGGCTTCGACGTTTATGTGGACGTATGAGGCAATTCTCATCGGCCGGATCAGTGCCGCCGCATTTGCCGGGCACGGGATGGCGGTGCAGATCATCATCGTGGTCTTAACCGTGCTGTTGACCTTTATCGTCGGCAGTTCGGTGATCATCAATCGTTATCTCGGTGCGGACAACCGGTGGGAGGCCAATCACATCATGGGCCAGGCGCTGATGCTGGGCATCATGATGGCCCTGCTCATCGCGCTGGTGTGGTATTTCGGCGCGCCATTCATCTTCAGGCTGATCAGAGATGCGGGGTCCGGCGCGCAACGGGCCGGTGTGTCGTATCTAAAAACCGTTGCACTGTTTGCCCCGCTGGTGCTGACGAATTTTGTGGCACTGGGCATTCTGCGGGGGGCCGGGGAAACCCGGCACGCCATGTTCGTCAATCTCTCCATCGTGGCGGTCAATTTTGTGCTGGCGCCGATTTTCATATTCGGACTGCTGGGCGCACCGCGGTTGGAGGTGCGCGGAGCCGCAATGGCCATGGGCATCGCGCATTCGCTGGGTTCGGTGGGCACCCTCTGGCTTCTCCGCAGTCGGAAGGTCGTGCTGTTTCTTTCGTTTCGTGAGCTGACCACGCCGAACTTCAAGACCTTCAAGCGTCTGTTTCGCGCCGGCGTGCCCACGACGGTGGAGCAGTTGGCGTGGGCCATCGGTCAGCTCGTGGTGTCCGGTTACGCTGCGGTGCTGGGAATCACCGTGTTGGCGGCCCACCAGGCCTTTCTGCGCATCCAGGCGATCCTGTCGATGTTCTATCTGGGCTTCAGCCTCGGTGCGATGACGCTGGTGGGCAAAGATGTGGGCGCGGAGGACCCGCAAGGGGCACTCAAAACCGCGTTCACCGCCAATCGGGTGGTGTTTGTGTTTGCGTTTATTGTCTTTATTTTGATGATTCTTTTCTCCAAATCGCTGATCACCATTTTCACTTCCGACCCCGCGGTGGTGGAACTGGGCGGCTCGGTGGTCATCGTTTTTGCTCTGGTGCAAATTCCCAAGGCGCTGGACGGGGTGCTCATCGGCAACTTGCGCGGTGTCGGCGACCTGAAGTGGCTGATGTGGGTGACCATCGCCAGCGTCGTGCTGCTGGAGGTGGGGTTGAACTGGGCGCTGGTCTTTGTGTTCGGTTACTCGTTGATGGCGTTGTGGCTGGTCCATTTTTGTGACGAGGTCATCCGGTCCATCACCAACTTTTTGCGCTTCAAAAGCGGGAGATGGAAACGCATCAGGTTATGAGTGCGCGTATGAAAGGAGTACTGATCAGTTTCGAGGGGATCGATTTTTCCGGCAAGTCCGTGCAGGCAAATCTGCTCAAGGAGAACCTGGTGCGGAAGGGCTTTTCGGTGATTTTGCTTCGGGAACCCGGGGGAACGGAAATATCGGAGAAGATCAGAGAGGTTCTACTTGATAAGGGGAATGACGGCATGGTGGACCGGACCGAGGTGCTGCTCTATTCCGCGGCCCGCGCCCAAATGGTCGCCGAGCGCGTCGTGCCCCAGTTGAAGCGAGGTGGCGTGGTTATCTGCGATCGTTATTTCGATTCCACCACCGCGTATCAGGGTTACGGCAGAGAAATTGACTTGGATTTTATAAAACAATTGCATAAATTTGCCATACAGGATATCGTCCCGGATATTACATTCTTGATCGATATAGATCTGGAAGAGGCCGTGCGCAGAAGCGAGCAGGGAGGCCACCGGCTGGACCGGTTGGAGCAGGAGGGAGAGGAGTTTCGGGAACGGGTGCGCGCCGGTTATCTGGCCATCGCCGAAGAAGAGCCGGAAAGATTCGTGGTGGTGGATGGCCGCCGTTCGGTCGCGGAGATTCAGGAAGAAATTCTGTCGCACGTGAAGAAAAAGTTGAAGATCTGAGCGAGCTGTTTCAATTTGGAGGTCTGTTATGTCAAGTCGTAAACGCGTCTCCGCCGCAGTACTCCTTGTGCTGGTCGTTGTCCTCTTCAGCGGCTGGATTACCAGCTGGGGCTCGGCGTTTAGTCCGGACTACTACCACCAGGTCCAGAAGAACATCGAGCTTTTCGGTCGCGTCTACCAGGAGATTGCCAAGAAGTATGTCAAAGAAGTGGACCCGGCGAAATTCATGCGCGCCGGCATCGAAGGGATGCTCTCCACGCTGGACCCCTACACCGTGCTGGTGGAAAAGGAAGACAACGCGGAATTGCAGATCATGTCTTCTGGAAAGTACGGTGGTCTAGGTATGCGCATCGGCTTGCGGGGCGAGTGGCCGACGGTGGTCGAGCCGCCGTTTGAAGGCACGCCTGCCCTGAAGGCCGGGATCCGCGAGGGCGACCAGATTCTCGAAATCGACGGCAAATCCACCAAAGGCATGAACATCGTGAAAGTGGCCAATATGCTGCGCGGAGAGATCGGCAGCAAGGTTCGCCTGCGTATCTTGCGAGACGGGGAGGATGAGCCCATCGAGTTTCACTTGATCCGCGACGAGATCATCGTCACCGACGTCGCTTATGCCGGCATGGTCAAGGACGGTATCGGCTACATCAAATTGACGCATTTTTCTCGCAACGCGGGCCGCGACATCGAAAAGGCCATCCGCAAGATGAAGAAGCAGGGACTGAAGGGTCTGGTGCTGGACCTGCGCTCCAATCCCGGAGGCTTGTTGGAGGCCGCGGTGGAGGTCAGCGAGCAGTTTCTACCCAAGGGAAAGCTCATCGTCTCCACCGAAGGTCGCGCCAACGGCTCGGTGCAGAAATACTTTTCCGAAAAGAGCCCCATTTTAGAAGACCTGCCGCTGGTGATTCTGGTGAACGGCTTGAGCGCCTCAGCCTCAGAGATCGTCTCCGGCGCGGTGCAAGACCACGACCGCGGCCTGATCATCGGCAGCCGGACCTTCGGGAAAGGTCTGGTGCAGACGGTCATCCCCATCACCGGAGACGCAGCGCTGAAGATCACCACTGCGAAATACCTGGTGCCCAGCGGTCGCTCCATTCAAGACCCGGCCAAGTTTTTCCGGCATGGGACCGATGTCCTGGCGGATCGTGAGAAAGGGTTGGTGGAGAATACCGCACAAGACGAGAATATCAAACCCACGCCTACCGGAAACGGCGATGACGGCGGGGCAAATCGGGCGTTTCTCACCGAACACGGACGCAAGGTCTATCCGTCTCACGGGATCACCCCGGATATCGAGGTGAAAGAGGAGAAGCTGACCCAGTATGAACTGGAGCTGCTGCGCAAGACCATGCCGTTTCAGTTCGCGGTGGTCTACGCATCACATCATCCCGATTTGCAGCCGGGGTTCCAGGTAACCGATGAGATGTTGGAAGAGTTCCGCCAATTTCTCAAGGAGCGCGAGTTCGATTATGTCTCCAAAGCCGAGTTGGCGCTGCGGGAGATCGAGGATATTTCCAAGAAGCAGGATTTCTACGCTTCGGCCTCCAATTCCATCGCCGACCTGCGCACCGTAATCGAGCAGGAAAAAACCAGGGAGTTTGATAAGAGCCGGGATTTCATCGCGGAGGAGCTGCAGCAGGAGATTTCGGCCAAGCTCTGGGGCACCCGGGCCGAAATCGAGGCCAGCTTCGACAAAGATCAGGCGGTTCAGAAGGCGCTGGAGGTGCTTTCCGATCCGCAACGGTATAGCCAGTTATTGCATTTGGGCAAAGAAAGGAAGTGAGGCACGGTTAGGTGAAGGGTAAAAGCGGGCTAGCCTGAATAATTCACAAATTGCCTGTCATTCTGGAAGAAGTTTCTTGGCAAACAAGGAGTTAAGCCGCAAACAAGATTCCTCCTGAGTGACAAACAAGCTCGCAGTAATCGGTCGGACCCAATTTGTGAATTATCCGGGCCAGCGTGCTTCTGCGGTTATACGCACGTTCTGCGTCAGATTGAAAAACGGATTTTCCCACCAGCGAGACGGAGGAGAGAGTGATGAGCAAGAAGTATGTCTATCATTTCGGTGACGGCAAGGCGGATGGACGCGCGGACATGAAAGACCTGCTCGGCGGAAAGGGCGCGAATTTGGCCGAGATGGCCAATCTCGGCTTGCCGGTGCCACCGGGCTTCACCATCACGACCGAGGTTTGTACCTATTATTACCAGCACGACAAGGCGTACCCAGAAGAGCTGAAAGAACAGGTAGAGGACGCGTTACACCGGGTCGAAAACGCGCTGAATGCCAAATTCGGCGACCCGGAAAATCCGCTACTCTTTTCCATCCGTTCCGGCGCGCGCATTTCCATGCCGGGCATGATGGAAACCGTGCTGAACGTCGGGCTGACCCCCGAGACCATTCCCGGCATGATCAAAAAGACCAACAACGAGCGCTTTGTCTACGATTCTTACCGCCGCCTCATCGCGATGTACAGCGATGTGGTCATGGAGAAAGCTGCGGGAATCGAGCCGCCGGAAGGCCAGGGCATCCGGGTACAATTGGAAAGGCTGCTGGACGAGGTAAAAGAGAAGAAAGGCTACAAAAGCGATACCGACCTGACCGCAGACGATCTCAAAGACCTGACCGGAAGGATGAAGGAAAAGGTCCACGAGGTGTTGGGCAAGCCTTTTCCTGACGACGCGTACGAGCAGCTCTGGGGCGGCATCTCTGCGGTGTTTCAGTCGTGGAACGGCAAGCGTGCGGTCTCGTACCGCAAGATCGAAGGCATCCCGGATGAATGGGGCACCGCGGTGAACGTGCAGGCGATGGTCTTCGGCAACACCGGCGATCGCTCCGCGACCGGCGTGGCGTTCACCCGCGATCCCGCGACCGGCGAGAATTACTTTTACGGCGAATGGCTGGTCAACGCGCAGGGGGAGGATGTGGTGGCAGGAATCCGGACGCCCTACGCGATAAACATTCAGTCTAAACGGGACAACAATAAGCAGTTTCCTTCTCTCGAGGAACTGATGCCCGAGACGTACAAGGAGCTGGTGCAAATCCGCGACAAGCTGGAACGCCACTACCGCGATATGCAGGATTTGGAGTTCACCATTCAGGATGGCAAGCTGTGGATGCTGCAGACGCGCGTGGGCAAGCGCAACGGCGTCGCGGCGACTCGCATGGCGGTGGACATGGTTAAAGAAGGCCTCATCACCAAGCATGAAGCTCTGAAGCGGGTCAAGCCGTCGCAGTTGGATGAGCTGCTCCACCCGATGGTCGATCCCAAGGTGGAAAAAACCACCGAGCCCATCGCGAAGGGCCTGCCCGCAGGACCGGGGGGCGCCAGCGGCAAGATCGTGCTCACCGCGGACCTGGCCGAGGAGCTGGGGGGGAAAGGCGAAAAGGTGATCCTGGTGCGGGAAGAGACCAGCCCGGAAGACGTCCACGGAATGAAACCGGCGCAGGCCATTCTCACCTCCAAAGGCGGGATGACCAGCCACGCCGCGCTGGTGGCACGCGGCTGGGGTAAGTGCTGTATCGTGGGCTGCGGTGACCTCAGCATCGATTTCGAAAGCAGGACCGCGAAATTCGGCGACCATGTGCTCAAGGAGGGTGACTGGATCACACTCAACGGCACCCGCGGCCTGGTGTACGAAGGACAGCTTCCGCTCATCGTCATCGACCCGGAGCATAACGAATACTACAACCAGTTGCTCTCCTGGGCCGACGAGGTGCGCAGGCTGAAGGTGCGCACAAATGCAGACACGCCAGGGGATTCCGCCACCGCAGTCAAGTTCGGGGCGGAAGGAATCGGGCTGTGCCGCACCGAGCACATGTTTTTCGGCGACCGCATCTGGGCGATGCGCGAGATGATCATGGCCGAGGATCTCGAAGGTCGCAAAAAGGCCCTGGCCAAACTCCTGCCCATGCAGCGCCAGGATTTCTACGAAATTTTCAAAGTCATGCAACACAGACCGGTGACCATCCGTCTGCTGGATCCGCCGCTGCACGAGTTTGTGCCCCACGAGCCGGAAAGCCAAAAAGAGATGGCCGAAAGGCTGGGCGTGTCGCCGGAAGCCGTGAAGGAAAAGGTCGAATCCCTACATGAATTCAACCCGATGCTGGGCCACCGCGGCTGTCGTCTGGGGATCACCTACCCGGAGATCACGGAGATGCAGGCGCGCGCCATCATCGAGGCTGCAGCCCAGTGCATTGCCGAAGGCATGCAGGTCTTCCCGGAGATCATGATCCCGCTGACCGGCACCGAGACCGAGTTTCAGAATCAGAAGAATGTGGTGGACCGCGTGGCTAAATCGGTGCAGGAAGAGAAAGGCATCGAAGTGAAATATCTGGTGGGCACGATGATCGAGATTCCGCGGGCCACGCTGGTGGCGGACAAGATCGCCGAGACCGCAGAGTTCTTCTCCTTTGGCACCAACGACTTGACTCAGATGACCTTCGGGTACTCCCGCGACGATGCCGGGAAATTTCTCTACGACTATTTTGAAAAGAAGATTTTGCCCAACGATCCCTTTCAAACCGTGGACCAGGAGGGCGTGGGACAACTCATGAGTCTGGGAGTTCAGAAGGGCAGGTCTGTACGCTCCGATCTCAAGATCGGCATCTGTGGCGAACACGGCGGCGACCCGGACTCGGTGAAGTTCTGCCACCGCATCGCGATGGATTACGTGAGCTGTTCGCCCTACCGCGTGCCCATCGCACGGCTGGCGGCGGCTCAGGCGGTGCTGGAAGAGAAGAGATGAGCATTTAGCCGAAAACGTCGAGCAGCGCCATCGCCCACCCCACCGAGTGGGCGATTTTTTTGCATTGAGAGGATGGCCTTTTCATGAAGATTTTCTGTGATTTCGACGGCACCGTGGCGGAAAACGATGTGGGAAATCTGTTCTTTCGCACCTTCGGCGGACAACGTTGTTTGGAGGTGGTGGCGCGGTGGAAGGCCGGTGAGATCAGCTCCAAAACGTGTTTGACCCTGGAGTGCGACGCCACCCGGGTCAGCCGCGAGCAGATGGCTCGTTTCGCGGACCAGCAGAAGCTGGATCCGTTTTTCGGAGACTTTGTCGCCTTCTGCCGGGAGCAGCGCGTGGAGGTGACCATCGTCAGCGATGGCCTGGATTTCTACATCGAACGCATCCTCGGAAATCACGGATTGGCCGGCGAGGTGGAGTTCCGGTCCAATCGCGTCGTTTTTCTGGACGGAAATCGCATCCGGCCGGAGTTTCCGTACCACGAGCTAGGGTGCGGGCGCTGCGGCAACTGCAAGGGCTGGCATGTGCGGGAGGCAAAGGCACAGGGACACCGCGTCGTGTACATCGGCGACGGGCTCTCGGACCGCTGCGGCGCGGAGGCCGCGGATGTGGTTTTTGCAAAACGCGGTCGCGACCTGCTGCGGTACTGTCGGCGGAACGGAATTCCCTGCCACGAATTCAACGACTTTGGAGAGGTGCAGAGGAAATTGACGGAGCTCATTCCACTTCCGGCGGGGTGAGAAGATGCACATTCTGCGTTTCGATAAAAGCTACCGCAACCTCAGGCGTTACCGGCAGATCGTCGGGATCCTGATCAAATACGGCTTTGCCGAGATCGTGGATCGGATGAATCTGGCGGTCTACCTGCAGCTGGGACGGCGTATTTTCAAGCGAGGCGCGGAGTCGGTGAAACGGCTTTCCCCGGCCGAGCGCATTCGGCTCGCGTTTGAAGACCTGGGGCCTACCTTCATCAAATTGGGCCAGGTGCTGAGCACCCGCTCCTTCCTGATTCCGGCCGAACTCGTGGAGCAGTTGACCAAGCTGCAGGACGAAGTGCGGCCCCTGCCGTTCGAACGCATCGAGCCGTATGTGGAGAAAGAGCTGGGCGCGGCCATCGAAGACCAGTTTCGCCGTTTCCAGCGGGAGGCTATCGCGTCGGCTTCCCTGGCACAGGCGCACCGGGCAACCACCCTCGACGGTGACGAGGTGGTGGTGAAAATCCAACGGCCCGACGTCGCGCGCATGATCGCCACGGATCTCGACATCCTGGCCGACCTGGCGAGGCTGATGGACAAATACATCCCGGAAAGCCGGCAGTTCGATCCCCAGGGGATTGTGCGTGAACTGGTCCAGAACGCCAAGCGTGAGCTGGATTTTGTGGAAGAGGGTAGAAATATCGAGATCTTTGCCCGGAATTTCGCCCGTTTCCCGCACGTTTACGTCCCGAAAGTCTATTGGGATTACACCACTGAGAAGATTCTCACCACCGAGTTCATCGACGGCATCAAGATTTCTGACATCGAGCGGCTCAGGCAGGCCGACTGCGACCTGGTGTTTCTGTCCCGGGTGGGCGCACAGTTCATCCTGAAGCAGATTTTTGAAGACGGCTTCTTCCATGCCGACCCGCATCCCGGGAATCTTTTCATTTGCGGGGGGGACACCATCGTTCCGGTGGATTTCGGCATGATGGGGCGGCTGGATGCTTCGCTGATGGAGGAGGTCTCAGACCTGCTCATCGGCGCGGTGCGCAAAGACGCGGACTTGATCATCCGTGTGCTGATCAATCTCGGTTCGCTGGACGAGGACCGGGACGTGCGCATGCTGCGCGCCGACATTTCGAGCTTCATCGACCGCTACTACGCGATTCCGTTGAAACAGATCAACATGCGTGTCATCGTCGCAGATGTTCTCGGTCTGATGAGTAAGCACGAACTGCGCACCCCGTCCAACCTGCTGCTGTTGATGAAAGCGATGGGCACCTACGAAGACCTGGCGCGCAAGCTCAATCCGGACTTCGAAATCTTCTCGCTTGCCAGGCCGTATGTTCGCAAGCTGATGCTGCGCCGGCTGGACCCGGGGAACCTGGCGTACGAGGGCATCAAGACGCTGCGGGACCTCTACGACCTGCTGAAGGTAGGGCCCAGAGAGCTTACGCTGCTGTTGCGTAAGATCAAGCGGGGGCAGTTTGCCATCGAGCTGCAGGACCGGGGGTTGCAGAATCTGATGAGCGAAATCGACCGGTCGTCCAACCGCATCGCGTTCAGCCTGATCATCGCGGCGCTCATCGTCGGGTCGTCGTTGATTTTACGTTCGGACATCGGTCCGTTTCTTTTCGGCTACCCGCTGTTCGGGCTTTTGGGGTATCTGTTCGCGGGCATCCTGGGAATCTGGCTGGTCATCGCGATCTTGCGGTCAGGCAGGCTGTAGGGGGACACCTGAGACGCCGAAGGTTTTTTGATGAAATCTCTTAAAGCCAAAATGAAAGAGAGAGAAGAAACAACACTCTTGCAGAAAATCGGGAAGCTCGCAGATGCCCGAGGGCTGGAGGTGTACGCGGTGGGCGGGTTTGTGCGGGATAAGTTGCTGGGCAAGCAGAGTAAAGACATCGACTTTGTGGTGGTGGGGAGTGGGCCCGACTTTGCCCGCGCCGTGGCCAAAGAATTGCGCACCAGGCGCGTGACGGTCTATCAAAAATTCGGCACCGCCCTGGTGCAGGTGGGCGAGTACAAACTGGAGTTCGTGGGGGCTCGGCGCGAAAGCTACCGTGGGGAGTCCCGCAAGCCGGTGGTGGAAGCCGCGGACCTGCACACCGATCTGGCGCGGCGGGATTTTACCATCAACGCGCTGGCGCTGGCATTGAACGCGGCGCGATTTGGCGAGATCGTCGACCCGTTTGATGGAAGAAGAGATCTGCGCAAGGGCATCGTGCGCACACCGCTGGAGCCGAACCGCACTTTCAGCGACGACCCGCTGCGGATCATGCGGGCCATCCGTTTCGCCACCCAGCTCGATTTCGAGATTGCACCGGCGACACTCGCCGGCATTCGCAACAACGTCGAGCGGCTGCGCATCGTGTCGCAGGAACGCATCACCGATGAGTTTCTGAAGATTCTGGCCGCGGCCAAGCCGTCTACGGGATTCCGGTTGATGGATGAAACCGGCGTTCTGGCCGTGGTTTTTCCCGAAATGCTGGCGATGAAAGGCGTGGAGCAGATCGACGGGCACCACCACAAAGATGTGTTCTTTCACACGCTCCAGGTGCTGGACAACGTCGCTGCTCGCAGCGACAATCTCTTTCTCCGCTACACCGCCCTGGTGCACGACATCGCGAAGCCGCGGACAAAGCAGTTCGTGAAAGGCAAGGGCTGGACCTTCCACAATCACGAAGAGGTGGGCGCGCGCATGCTGCCCGCCATCGGACGCCGGCTGCGGTTGCCGGTGGAGATGACCAAGTACGCGCAGAAGCTCACCCGGCTGCACCTGCGGCCCATTTCCCTGACCGAAGAAGAGGTCACCGATTCCGCCTATCGACGCCTGCTGGTGCAGGCCGGCGAGCATCTGGAGGACCTGCTCACCCTCTGCCGGGCGGACATCACCTCCAGGAATCCCAGGCGGGTGCAGCGCCACCTGCGAAATTTCGACTTCGTGGTGCGACGGCTGCAGGAGGTGGAGGAAAAAGATCGCATGCGCGCGTTTCAGTCGCCGGTGCGTGGAGACGAGATCATGGCGGTGTGCGGCTTGACGCCCGGTCCCCTGGTGGGCAAGCTGAAAAAGATGATCGAAGAGGCGATCCTGGAGGGAGAGATTCCCAACGAGCACGACGCCGCATATGAATACCTGCTGAAAATCAAGGACGAGGTTCTCCGGGACACGCCGCCGCGGCGCTGACCGAAGTGATTTCGGGTGATTGCGAATTTTTTTCTTGTTTCTGTCCTCCCAACGATCTAAATTTTGGATGTTCCCACGCCAGCGAAGCCCGAGAAAGACGGAGCACGGAAGCGACCAGTGGAACGGATT
>CAYQOI010000050.1:0-12627 GCA_964419085.1 uncultured Cytophagia bacterium
AGAAGCGGGGACCGGCGGTGGCCACGGTCGCAGGTGAACCCACCTCGTCCAGCAGCCGCAAGACGGCGTTTGCGTCTGTGGGCTCGTCGGGAAGACAAAAATCCAATTCTTGCAGCCGTTCCACCGCCTCAGGCGCGGGAGCCACGGTGCGGTCGCCTAATTGTTGCAAATAGCGGAGGGCGCGAGCCGTCGCGTCCTGGAGCAATGTTTCCATGTATTTTGCCTTTCTGTGGTAAACTTCGTCAATGTACGACCTGCCCGCCAAATTGT
Organism: uncultured Cytophagia bacterium; assembly: GCA_964419085.1. Taxonomy (GTDB): domain Bacteria; phylum Zhuqueibacterota; class Zhuqueibacteria; order Oceanimicrobiales; family Oceanimicrobiaceae; genus CAYQOI01. The sequence goes on from CAYQOI010000050.1 coordinate 271, forward strand.
CAAGGCACGGGCAGGATCAGCCAAATCTCTTTACTCTTAACGGGAAAATGCGTTAATTGGGTGCAGCGCAGATGAATTTTTTCACGCTGAAGCGGGAGGATACGATGCCGAAAGAATTTAAACACATCGAAACCAAGGCCGTACACGCCGGGGAACCTGATCCCAGGATTCAGGGTGCGGTAGCCATGCCGATTTTTCAGTCCGCCATGTTCGAATACGCGGGCGAAACCAGTTACCACGACCTGAAATACATCCGGTTGAACAACACGCCCAACCATCAGGCGCTGCACGCCAAGCTCGCGGCCCTGGAAAACGCGGAAGCCGCGCTGGTGACGGCCAGCGGCATGGCCGCGATCTCCACCGCTCTGCTCACAGTACTCGGGGCAGGGGACCACTTTCTGGCGCAGGATTGCCTCTACGGCGGCACCCGCGACCTCATCACCACGGATTTCCCGGCGCTGAATATTTCTTGCGATTTCATAGAAGGGAGCGCTCCGGACTCCTGGGAAAAGAAACTCAAGCCGAACACCAGGGCCATCTATGTGGAGAGTATGACCAATCCGCTTTTGCAGGTGGCTGATTTGAAAGCCGTGGTGGCGTTCGCGAAGGCACATGGCCTGGTCACGCTCATCGACAACACCTTCGCCACGCCGGTGAATTTTCGCCCCATCGAATGGGGGTTCGACCTGGTGCTCCACAGTTGCACAAAGTATTTGAACGGTCACTCCGACCTGGTCGCGGGCGCGGTGTTGGGTAAGCGGGAAATGATCGAACGGATCACTCACAAGCTCAATCATTTGGGTGGTTCCCTGGACCCGCACGCGTGCTTTCTCTTGCACCGCGGAGTGAAAACCCTCGCCGTGCGGATGAAGCAGCACAACGAGAATGCCCTGGCCCTGGCCCAGTTTCTGGAGCAGCACCCGGGCGTAGAGAAGGTCAATTACCCGGGACTCGCGAGTCACCCGGCCCATGCCCTGGCACGGGAACTGTTCGAAGGGTTCAGTGGCATGCTCAGCTTTGAGCTGCGCGGCGGGTTGGAGGCCACGGAGCGGTTTATGCAGCGAGTGAACCTCGCGATCAAAGCGCCGAGCCTCGGAGGCGTGGAATCGCTGGTGACGCGGCCGGCCATCACCTCACATGCGGGCATGCCCAGAGAGGACAGGTTGGCGCTGGGCATCACAGACAGCCTCGTCCGCGTTTCGGTGGGCATCGAGGCGAAAGAGGAGTTGCTGGAGGATTTCGCCCGCGCGCTGGAGGCCTAACCGGGAAGAGGAGGGTCCCGGGGTTCGATTTCCGGTTCGGATGAAAACTCAGAGAGCTTCGTCGTGACGAGCTCTTCAGCGCGCTGCCAGTCCAATTCCTCCACAGTTGCGATCGCGCCACAGAGTTCACGGAGAATCTCATCCTGGATTCGTCCCCGTTGCTGCGCCATCGCGTAGGGCAGACGGTGGAAGGACACCATCGAGTACCTGGGGATGAATCGCCGGGGGAAGTGGCGTTCCAGCGCGAACTCCACGTCCCGCTTCAGGCCAAACTTGGGGTCGGCGACCCGATCGCGCATTTCGAAGTAGTTATCCAGCGCCATGTCCGCGATGGCGTCCGCGTCGGCTTTCCGCCGTGCCTCAAACTCCTGGAAAACCTGCTCCCAGTCGGGTTGTTCGCCGCTCTCCGCCAAACAATCGTTGAAAATGGTGCAGTCTTCAAATGCGCAGTTCATGCCCTGGCCGAAAAACGGCACAATCGCGTGCGCCGCGTCGCCCAGCAAGCAAGCGCGACCGCCCACGTGCCAGGGCCGGCAACGGATGGTGACCAGGTGCCCGGTGGGGTTGGTGAAGAAATCTTCCAGCAAAGTGGGCATTAACGGCACCGCATCCGGAAACTGCTTTTTGAAGAAGGCCAGCACTTTTTCTTCGCTGTCCAGGGTGGCGAAACTGGGCTCCCCTTAGTGAAAGAAAAACAGGGTGCACGTGAAGCTGGCGTCGAGGTTGGGGAGCGCGATGAGCATGTATTTGTGCCGCGGCCAGATGTGCAGCGCGTTTTTTTCCAATTGAAAAGCCCCATCTTTTCCCGGCGGAATGGTGAGTTCCTTGTACCCGTGCTCCAGGGGGTCCTGGGCGAAATGGAAATCGCCCGCTTTCAACATTTCGCTGCGCACCGCGGACGCGGAACCGTCGCTGCCGAGGACGGTGTGCGCCGGTTTCGTGCTCTCGACGCCGCTTTTTTCATCGCGCAGCCTCAACATCCCGGTTTGCAAATCGAACCCGGTGCAGCGCTGGTTGAAATGAATCTCGACGCCGTGTGCCTCCGCGGCGTCCATGAGATGCTTGTTCAGGTCGGCACGGGAGATGGAGTTGATTACCTCCGAATCGTTCTGGCCGTAGCGGTAAAACGTCAACTCGCCGGTAAGCGAGTGCACCAGGCGACCTTTCATGGGAATCGCCAGGCGCATGATCTGCTCTTTCAACCCCACTTCCTGCAGGGCAAAGATCCCGCGGTGGGAGATGGCTAAATTGATGGAGCGTCCCGCGCTGATCTTTTCCCGTCGCATGTCCGGCCGGCGTTCGTAGATTTCCACCTGGAAGCCCCGTTTTGCCAAATAGATGGACAGCAGCGAGCCCGCCAGCCCCGCCCCGACGAGTGTGACCTGATTTTTCCCCATGGCGCTAACCTTTGCCTGTCTTTAGACCTGTTTGTCGGTCAGCGTTTCCCCCTCCGGCTCCGGGGCTGGTGCGGCCTCCGCGAGTTCCTTGAGCTTGCCCAGACCTTTGTCGAAATACGGCCCGACCAGGTAGTCGATGGCGATGCCGAAGTAGCGATTGATGAGATTGCCTCCTGCGTCGCCTGTGAACCCCCACGTAACTTTGACGCCGCCTTCGCTTTCGTCGAAGGTCCATTTGCCCTCCGCTGTGCCCTTGGGCCCGAAGTCCAGGTCGGTCTTGATGTAGCTGTTCTCGACGCTTTCGACAATGGTGAGGCGGCCTTCGCCGGACTTTTGGCTGCGCCAACTGTAAGAGGCGCCTTGCCCCACGGTATGGTCGCCGTAGGTAATTTCGATGGTGGGATCTTCCGCCTGCCACGGCCCCCACTCCTCCCACTTGGTGAGGTCGTTGACGTAGTCGAAAACGACGCTTGCCGGTGCGTTGATCACGATGGAACGCTCGGCGTGGTAAGACGCGGGCAGAAACAGACCCACGACAATCAAGATGAGGACCAGGCTCACCAGAACAATGGCGATGCGCTTCACGATTTTCATAACTCTCTCCGTTTATTTGAAGTGACCTGAGGACGCTGTCTGCGAACCCCGCAGTGACTTGTTCACCGCAGGCAGACTGCTGCTTTTGGGTTCTCCCCGTTTTTTGTCAGGCCCGTAAAGCCTGTTTGAATCGTTCCACGAATTCGAACACGTCGATGTAGCGGTTGTAGAGCGGCGTGGGAGCGACGCGAATCGCATCCGGTTCGCGCCAGTCGCACCGGATGCCGCTTTGCAACAGACGCTGGTGCACCGCCTTGCCGTTTTCTTTGACCTGAAGGGAGAGCTGGCAGCCTCTCTGCTCCGGGTCGGAGGGTGTGAGAATGCCGATCCGCTCGTCGGGGATCTGCTTGATGAGAAACTCCAGGTAGCCGGTCAGGCGGACGCTCTTGGCGCGCAGCTTCTCCATTCCGATTTCATCGAACATCTCCATGGAGGCGCGCAGCGCGGCCATGGGCAGGATGGGGGGATTGCTCACTTGCCAGCCTTCGGCGCCGGGAATGGGCTCGAAATCCGGTCCCATGAAAAAGCGGGTCTCTTTGTTTTGCCCCCACCAGCCGGCAAATCTCGGCCGGTCGAAGTCGTGCGCGAAGCGCTCGTGCACAAAACAGCCGGCCACGCAGCCCGGACCGCCGTTCAAATATTTGTAAGAACACCAGACCGCAAAATCCACGTCCCAGTCGTGCAACCGAAGCGCGAGATTCCCCGCCGCGTGGGCCAGGTCGAAGCCCACGACGCAGCCTTTCTGGTGTCCCGCACGTGTGATCCGAGCCATCTCGAACGCCTGTCCGGTGTAGTAGTTGATTCCGCCCAGTAAAACCAGTGCCACCGCGTCGCCCTCTTTTTGGATGAATGCCTCGATGTCTTCGGTGCGCAGCGTTTTTTCACCGGGCCTGGGCTGCAGCATCACCAGCGCGTCCTCCGGCGTGAGGCCGTGAAAACGCAACTGGGATTTCACAGCGTACTGGTCAGATGGGAACGCGTTGGCTTCCATGACGATTTTATAGCGAGTCGGGGTGGGACGGTAAAAGGAGACCAGCATCAGGTGCAGATTGATGGTAAGGGTATTCATCACCACCACCTCGATGGGTTTGGCGCCCACCAGGCGCGCGGTTTGTTCGGCGAGGAATTCGTGGTACGGCAACCAGGGATGCCGGGCGTGAAAATGGCCTTCCACGGCAAACCTGGCCCAATCCTCCAATTCCTGATCGACGTATTCGCGGGCGCGCTTCGGCTGAAGGCCTAGCGAGTTACCGCAGAAGTAGAGACACTCTTTTCCTTCGGGGGTAATCGGAATGTGGAATTGCTCCCGATAGCCGGAGAGCTCGTCGTGCGCATCCATTTCCAGGGCAAACGTCCTGTCGGTGTTGTAAGCGGTGTTCATGGGCAACTCGATGTTGGAGTTCTTGGGTCAATCGGCTTCAAAGATTCTCGATTTCGGAAAAAAGTCCAACCATCCGTGACGGTAGGCCAGCACCCCGGTGAGGAGCTCGCCCCGCGCGTTTTCCGCCCAGGCGGTGAACGCGTCGGCTTTGTAGTGGACAGAAATCGTCTCGCCCCCGACTTCCATTTTCATGGGTGTTTTGGTCTTCGCGAGTTCGGTAAACGGAAAGTAAATCGCTTCGCCGTTCACCACCAGCCCCAGCCCCAGGGCAGAAATGTCGTGCTGGGTGGGTCGCTTCTTTGGACGCGGCGAGCCCGGTCGCCAGGAACGGTAGACGTACGGGTAGCCGTGCTGCCCCTTGACCACCATGACCTTTGTGTCGGGGTGCAATCCGCGCCAGTGTTTCCAGGTCGTCTGCATCGAAGGGAGGACCTTGAGCGGCGCGTCCTTCAGTTGACCGCTGATGGCTTTGCCATGCAACTGCGACCAGATGCTGCCGGTCTCGCGGTCCACAAACAGAAGGTTGTTTTTGATCAAACCTTCGGCAAAATCGAACGTCAGCTCTCTCTCTTTAACCTTGCGGGCGTACACGACGCCGGAACCGGTGATGGGTCACCACGTGGGTGCGACGGGTGTTTTGCCCACCCGGCTGTCGACCACTTCAAACATGGCCAGGAAGCGGATGGGAAACGCCACGGCCTGGCCGTCTCGCACCACGCCCAGAACGAGGTCATCCTCCTGCAGCGGCGCCTGGTCCGCGGAAACCATCGGCAGGTCCACGGGCACCTCGTGCACGCCCACTTCCACTTCCTCCATTGGACCGCCGGGACGGGCCTGCATGTAGCCCTTCACCTTTTTGGGCGGTTTGTGGTCCTGCGTGGATTGCGACGTTTGCGCGCGCAGCGCAAAAGAGAGACATAAAACGGCAAGAAACACAACAAAATTGGTTCTCACTTTCATCTGTTACTCCGTTTGGTTGACTGGCTGAATTTCGAAAAGGAGAGGCCGGCTGGGCGCCGCGTCCGAGACAAACCCCGGAATCTGCAGATTGAGGAGGTAGGCGTCATCCGCGACGCGATCCGGGACATAGACCATCTCGGTGATGGTCCTGAGCGAATGAGCCGTGGGCTCGACCTCATGGCTTTCTTCCGGAACGTGCCAGAACAGGTGATGGGTGGTCATTTTGCCTTCATCCGCGGTGCGGTCCACCGAGGGGATGTCCACCAGCAGGTGCTGCACGTCGAGTGAGTCGATGAATGCCATCGCCTCCACGGTGAAGTAGGGGGGCGCCGGTTCCGCGTACCTTCGTGCCTTTTTGGACGGGTCGTTGGGAAGCGTGCGAATGACCAGCCCCTCCAGAAAGGCCGCGTCGCTTTGTGACAGCGCGCGTTCCAGCGCAGCCCTGGTCAGCAGCGCATCGCCGTCCCGTGGTTGGGGCCGGCTCACTTCATGTGTGTCACCAGCCTTCACCGGCTGCACAGAAACGACGGTGCACGGGATGAGCACGTTTTGCAGCACCCGATGAATCGAGATCCTTTCCCGCGCGATGTGCCCCACACATTCGGTGTGTGTGCCGTTGCAGTGGGGAATGAGCGTGTACGACTCCACGTTGCAACTCCCCCCGCGGCGGGTGTCGCCGACGAACGTTTCGGTTTCCAGTACGTCGGCGCGGGCCTGAGGGACGCCATAGACGTTGGGCTGCTCGGCGTGAAAGTCCAGCGGAATGGAGATGTCCAGCGGTTTCCGGGTCTCCGAGCGGTAGGTTTTATTCCCGATTTGAACGACCAGGATCACGCGAACCGCTCCTCGTCCAATCCCAGCCAGTGCAGCGCGCTGCGCCACAGCAGCCAGTCTTTGGTGGTCGCGTCGAGCTCGCGCATGGATTCGATGAGTTTTCCGGGCTCCAGTTCGCCCAGCGGGAACGGGTAGTCGGAACCCAGCGCGATTTTGTCCGCCCCCACCAACCCGATGAGATAGTTGAGCACCGCGGGATCGTGGACCAGTGAGTCCAGGTAGAATTTGCCCAGGTACGCCCGGGGATTGACGTCGTTGTCCACTGCGCACAGGTCCGGCCGGACGTTGAAGCCGTGCTCGATACGGCCGATGGTTGCCGGGAAGCTGCCGCCGCCGTGGGCAAACGCGACCCGCAAGCGGGGCAAGCGTTGGAACACGCCCCCGAAGATCATGGAGCAGATGGCCCGACTGGTCTCAGCGGGCATGCCTACCAGCCATGGCAGCCAGTATTTCTGCATCTGCTCTTTGCCCATCATGTCCCAGGGGTGGACGAAAACCGCTGCGCCCAGTTCTTCTGCGGCCTGGAAAACGGGGAACAGATGCTCGTCGTTGAGGTTCCAGTCGTTTATGTGAGAGCCGATTTCGATGCCCGCCAGTCCCAGATCCTTGACGCTGCGCTCCAGCTCCTTCACGGCCAGGTCGGGCGCCTGCATGGGGAGCGTGGCCAGGCCCACAAAGCGTTTGGGGTAGGTTGCCACCACTTCCGCGATGTGGTCGTTCAGAATCCTGGCCAGGTCCAGCGTGTGTTCCGGTTTCGCCCAGTAGCTGAACATGACCGGCACGGTGGAGAGAACCTGCACGCTCACCGCGTGGTTGTCGCAGTCGCGCAACCGGGTCTGCGGGTCCCAGCAGTTGGCCTGGATTTCCCGAAAGAATTGGCCGTCGACCATCATCCGGGCACAACCCGGGCGGTGGTGTTCGAGGTTGATGAAGCCGCCGTAGCCGTAGCGTTCCCGCAGATTGGGCCAATTCTCAGGCAGGATGTGCGTGTGGATGTCGACTTTCAAGCTCGCCGCCTCTCAGTTTTTCTGCGGGGCCTGCATGACCGTGCCGCAGTTCTTGCAGGTTCGCAGTTCTTGGGAGCCGTGAAATTTCTCCATCACTGTCCGGAGCTTGTTGACGATGTCCGACGGTCTGTCCAGGTGGAAGTACTCGTCGTAGAGTTTCTCCCCGCAGTTTTCGCAAAACCACATGCAGCCGTCGTTTTCGTCGCGGCTTCTCGTGCGTTCGATCACCAGGCCCACCGTGTTGGCCGGACGCTGCGGTGAGTGCGGCACTTTCGGCGGCAGCAAAAAGATCTCCCCTTCCCGAATGGGGACGTCCACGGGTTTGCCGTCCTGGATGGTCTTGAGCGTGATGTCCCCCTCTATCTGGTAGAAAAACTCTTCGCCTTCGTTGTAGTGGTAATCTTTGCGGGCATTGGGTCCGCCCACCACCATGACGATGAAGTCCTGCGCGTCGTCGTACACACACTTGTTGCCCACCGGCGGTTTGAGCAGATCGCGGTGGTCGTCGATCCATTGTTTGAAATTGAAAGCAGCTAATTGAGCCATAATGACGCCTCCAGTAATTGGTGAAAATGAGTTAAATCGTTGCAATGCACTTGAGTTCGATGGCGATAGGAGTCGGCAGCGCGTTGATTTCAACGGTGGTTCGACACGGTTGCACGTCTCCGAAGTACTCGGCGTAAATCCGGTTGAAGGTCTCGAAGTCTTGTTTCATGTTGGTCAAAAACACGGTGACATCCACGAGATTCTCCCACGCGGAGCCGGCTTCTTCCAGGATCACGCGCACGTTGCGAAACACGGCGTGGCACTGCTCGGCGATGTCGTAGGCCACGATTCGCCCGCGCTTGTCCAGTTGGACACCTGGAATCTCGTCTGTTCCCGGCTCTCGGGGCCCCACGCCCGACAGGAACAGCAGGTTGCCCACGCGGCGGGCATGCGGGTACGCACCCACCGGACGCGGTGCTTTCTTGGTTTGAATCTTGTCTTGCATGCGTTACAATTTCACACAAACGTTTTTGGGTTCGGTGAAGAATCGCAGCGCTTCCCAGCCGCCTTCCCGGCCCACGCCCGAGCTTTTCATGCCGCCGAACGGGGTGCGCAGATCTCGCAGCATCCAACAATTGATCCAGATAATGCCCGACTGAACCTGCTGCGCCAGCCGGTGCGCCCGGGTCAGGTCGTTGGTCCAGATGGTGGCGGAAAGGCCGTAGGGCGTGCTGTTGGCCTGCTGCACGACGTCCTCTTCCGTTTCGAAAGGCAAAAGCGTCACCACCGGTCCGAAGATTTCCTCCTGGTTCGTGCGGCAATCAAAAGGCAGCCCTTCGATGACCGTCGGGGCCACGAACCAGCCGTTCTCGCAGGGACCCGTGAGGTGAACCCGTTCGCCGCCGCAGAGGATTGTCCCGCCTTCCTGCTGCGCCAGCTGGACATAGGAAAGAATCTTTTCCATGTGAGCTTGTGAAACCACGGCGCCCAATTGTGTCTCCTCCGCCAGGGGGTCGCCCACGCGCAGTTCCTTCGCCCGGGCCACCAGGTCCTTCTTGAATCGTTCGTACAGCGGCTGTTCCACGAAAATGCGCGACCCGCAGAGACAGATCTCGCCCTGGTTGGCAAAGGAGGACCGGAGGGTCGTGTCCAGCATCTCCTGGTAGTTGCAGTCCGCGAACACGATATTCGGATTCTTACCCCCCAACTCCAGCGAGAGCTTTTTGAACAGCGGCGCCGCGGTTTTGGCGATCTCCGCGCCGGTTCGCGTGCCGCCTGTGAAGGTCAGCGCGAGGATCCGCTGGTGGCGGCTGATGGCCGCGCCGATTTTTGGGCCGCGTCCGTGCACGATATTCAAGACGCCAGGCGGAAGGCCGGCGTCGGTGCAGATCTCGGAGAGCAAGTAAGCCGTCATGGGCGTGATTTCCGACGGTTTCCCCACGACACAGTTGCCTGCGGCGATCGCGGGAGCGACCTTCCAGGTAAAAAGATAAAGCGGAAGATTCCAGGGCGAAATGCACCCCACCACGCCGATGGGACTGCGGAGCGTGTAGTTCACCGCGCGGTTTTCCATCACATGCGCTTCGCTGGCAAAATGGACGATGCCGCTGGCGAAAAAACGGAAGTTGCTCGCAGCCCTGGGGATATCCACGCTTCTGGCCAGCGAGACCGGCTTGCCGGTGTCGATGGATTCGGCTACGGCCAGCCGCTCGAGTTTCTGGTCGATGAGGTCGGCGATCTTCATGAGAATACGCGAGCGCTCGGCCACCGGAAGGGTTGACCAGACGGGGAACGCCTTTTCGGCCGCGGCCACGGCCCGCTCCAGATCCTGCTCGTCCGAATCGGGCACGCGCGCGTAGACCTCCCCGGTGGCGGGATTGACGTTGTCCAGGTAATTCCCCGCGGCGGGTTCGTGCAGTTGTCCGTCGATGTAGTTTTTTATCCGCTTCATAAAGCCCTATAAACTTTGCGAAAGGACGGTTTCCTCTAGCTGGCGGCTCAAACTGCTACAGGCAGCGGGTTCGCCCACCGTCAACGGGCAGATTGATGCCGTTGATGTAACTCGCTGCCGGGGAGGCCAGAAACGCCACCGCGTTTGCGATTTCTTCGGGTTCGGCAAAGCGCCGCGCCGGGATGACAGCCTTGAGTTCGGCGGTCACCTGAGCGACGGTCTTGCCGCTTTGCGTCGCTTTGCTCTCGATGAGCGCGTGAAGCCGGCCCGTGTTCGTGGCCCCCGGCAGCACATTGTTGACCGTGATCCCGTACGGGCCCAGCTCTTCGGCCAGCGTCTTGGCCCAGTTAGCTACGGCTCCCCTGACCGTGTTGGAAACGCCCAGGCCGGAAATGGGTTGCTTCACCGACGTGGAGATGATGTTGATGATGCGACCGTATTTTTCGGCTTTCATGCCTGGAATCACCGCCTGGGCCAGGACCTGATTGCACACCAGATGGTTGGAAAAGGCACGGACGAACTCCTCGGCCGCGGCCGCGTGAACCGGGCCAGCCGGCGGCCCGCCGGTGTTGTTCACCAGAATATGAATGGGCCCGTGTCCGGAGATAAAATCCGTGGCCTTTTGTTTTAGCTCCTCGACTTGTGCGAAGTCCACCGCCAGGAAGTGGTGCTGCTGACCCTCCCCGGTCTCCAGGCGGCCTAAGACGTCTCGCAGTGCGGTTTCATTTCTCGCCACCAGACACACATGTGCACCCAGACCGGCCAATTCCAGGGCCGCGGCTCGTCCGATGCCCCGGGAACTGCCACACACGATGGCTCGCTTTCCGTTTAGCTGCAGTTTCATGCGGTTTTGGTAAAATAGAATCCCAGGTTTCGCACCAGTTCCTGCGGGAGCTCAGGGAGCTCCGAACGCGGGATGAAGTAGGTGGAAAGCGAGGTCAGGTCGGTAAAGATCTTATGGCTTTCCGCTGTGGTTTTCAAATACTGCTGGCCGGAGGAACCGCCCGTACCGATCTTGGTACCGATCATGCGGTGCACCATGAGCGCGTGGCGGTAGCGCCACGCGGTGAACATTTCGTCGATTTCAACCAGACCGGTCAACAGCTGAAACGGCATGTGCAAGATGGGTTCGTCGCGGTAGAGGTTGATGAGGAGCGCGGCCTGAGTGGCCTTGTGGGAAAGCCGGCGCTTGCCCTTTTTGACCAACTCCTGGTGCTTTTTCTCATCGAACAGCGCGTCGAAATTGCGCCGGGTGTGCTTCAGGTCTTCCAACTCCACCTTTCTGGTCTCGGGAGAGAGAATGGGGTTGTTTGCGATAGTCTCTCGGTCGCGTTCCAGCATCTTTTCCACCGTGGCCCGATAGCTCTCCCAGAAACGGTAGCCCTGGAAATCCAGGAAGGGGGTGCGTTCCAGCCAATTGCCAACCAGGTCGAAGACCGAGGCTTCTTGCTCGGAGGCGAGAATGAGGGCCTGGTGTTCGGGAGAAAGTCTCGCAAAGTACGCCTGCTTGTCGAAGTTCTTGCGGTGCTCGGGGCGCAACCCCAGTTTGTTTTCGATGAGGCGAAACTGGTAGCTCTGGAATCCCGACGCAGGGAGCAGGTAGTCGCGAAAGTCGAGAAAATCCAGAGGCGTCATGGTTTCCAGGACGCGCAGTTGTTCCAACAGGAGCTTTTGGATTTCGTGAATGCGCGTGAGGCGAGCCACCACTACTGCGATGTGTTTTTCGTTTATGTAGGTCGCGCCCAGCAGGGTGAGAATGGAATCCAGCTCGTGCAAGATCTGTTTGAACCAGAGCTCGTAAGCCTGATGCACGATGATGAACAAGACCTCATCGTGGGCGAGCTTGCCGGTGTACTCCAGGCTCTTGGGATGTTGGCTGCCCAGGATCTGGTCAAGTTGAAGGTAGTCTGCGTAGTAGAGTGGTGGATATGTGCTCGCCATGGTCGACCTTTTTTTCATGCTAAAAAATTATGTCGAAAAAGTCAAGATTATTTTGGCGGAACACGTCTTTCCTGGTGCCGGCGATTTGCCACTGGCGGCGGCTTGTTGGGACGGAGCTCCCGTGGCTCAGATTATTCTGTTTTAACTTGACTCTTTGGCAGAAAATGTGTAAATAAGGTAACATCTCTTACGAATCTCCTGCCTTCGGTGAATCCATCAACCATTCGTGGACACCTGTCCTGGAATGAATCGTTTTCGAAAGGAGGTGAGGTCGTCAATTCCGGAGAGCAGGGCATTCTGAACCAAACCGTAGTATTACATAACTGATTCTTAGGAGGGAGGTCCTATGAAATCATTCTCGCAATCTTGCGCAGCGACGCTTTTGATCGTCGCCTTGTGTTCGCTTTTGGTTTTGCCGGCGAACGCGAAGGAGACCGGTACTATCAAGGGAACGGTCGTGGCGACGGAGTCTGGAGAGCCTTTGCCCGGTGCCAATGTTTCCATCCTGGGGACCATGCGCGGTGCCAGCACGAATGTCGACGGG
>CAYQOI010000051.1:0-8314 GCA_964419085.1 uncultured Cytophagia bacterium
GCGGCGCATCCACTATTTGGGACGGCCGGCGCTTCTTTTCCATGTCAGCGACATTTCTCTCCGCAGAGAACTGGAACAGAAGCTGCTGCAATCCCAGAAAATGGAAGCGGTGGGGCGCCTCGTGGGCGGTGTAGCACACGACTTCAACAACCTCCTGACCGTAATTATCGGCAATACGCAGTTCGGTCTTCTGGATGCTCCCGCAAGCTCGCCGTTGCGAAATGATCTCCGGAAAATCGAGGAGGCAGCCATGCAGGCGCGGGATCTGGTGAGTCAGCTTCTGACCTTTAGCCGCAACCAGATCATGGAACCCAAGCAATTGTGCCTCAATCAGATCGTCTCGAATCACATCAACATGCTTCGTCGGATTATCGGCGAGCAGATCCGGATTGAAACCAGGCTCGATTCCAAGCTTTGGCCGATTCGCGGAGATCCGGCGCAACTGCAACAGCTTTTGATGAACCTCTCGGTCAACGCCAAGGACGCGATGCCCGAGGGCGGCAAGCTCACCATCCGCACGCGGAACTACATGACGGATGAGCGCCTCTCTCTGGATGAGCTGCAACTTCGCCACCAGGCGGAGCCGCACAATCCCGTACGGTTTGTGGAACTTGTGGTCCAGGACACCGGGATGGGCATCGAAAAGGCGAGTCTATCGCGCTTATTCGATCCCTTTTTTACCACAAAGGATGTGGGCAAGGGAACCGGATTGGGTCTTGCCGTCGTTTACGGAATTGTGAACCAGCACGGCGGCTTTATCAAAGTCGACAGCGAAGTAGGGAAAGGAACCTGTTTCAAGATCTACTTTCCAACGGTTGGAGAAGGAGAATTGAGTGAGAAGGTGACAGAGATTGACGAACCCGTTCCTCGTGGGAATGAGACGATTTTGGTGGTAGAGGATGATCGAACGGTGCTCAATGTGGCCCGGCGCATCCTGACCAATCTGGGCTACCGGGTGTTTACCGCGAGCGACGGAGAGCAGGCCCTGAAGATTCTTCAAGAGAAACAAGACGAGGTGGCGGCGTTGGTCCTGGATGTCGTTATGCCCGGGTGGAGCGGTCCCAAGACTTACCAGCAGATGACGCAAATCAGGCCGGACCTCGCGGTGATCTTTGTGACCGGCTACGACGTGAAAGCAGAGATGGAACATCTGGACATAGAGGAAAACCCCAAGACCGCGCTTTTGCAGAAACCGTACACACAGGAGTCGCTGGCCAAAAAGGTGCGGGCGGTTCTGGATGCGCCGTGACCGGCGCCGGCTGTCACTCCACGACCACCGCGGTGCCGTAGGCCAGAATCTCCGAGGCCATCCCCATAATGTAGCTGGTGCTGAACCGCACGCTGATCACCGCGTTGGCCCCAAGCTCTTCTGCCGCCACCCGCATGCGGTCGATGGCCTGTTCCCGGGCTTCCGCCATCAACTTGGTGTACTCCTCGATTTCGCCTCCAACTAAGTTCTTCAAACCGGCGAGAATGTCTTTGCCCACGTGCCGGGCGCGGATGGTGTTCCCCTTGACCAGCCCAAGGGTTCGAACGATCTTTTTGCCCACTATCTCATCCGACGTCACGATCGTCATCGCTGCACCTCCTTATATGGGTCGGTTCTTCTCATCGAAAGCTTTTCCCGCAACACCGAAACAACCAGGAGCACCAGTCCACCCACCGCCAGCAGAATCCCGGCTTTGACCACCGTGGCGAGGGTCGGGTCTCCGATAACAGCCTCCACCAGCTTGAACCCGCCGTAAGTGAGTAAAATGACGCAGCCCAGCGTAAAAAGAATCCAGGCCACGCCTCGCTCGAGCCGATTGTAGACGTTCAGCCAGTACGCGTCCCACACCTCGGCAGAGGGCGATTTGAACTTCATGCCTTTGGTCACCTCCTTGAGTTTCGTGAATTGCTGCCACTCTTTGCGGCAGTCCGGATCTGCTTCGAGGTAGCGGTCGAACTCGGCTTGTTCGGTTGCAGAGATTTCGCCGTCGACCATTTTCATGAGCAGCGCCTGGAAGCGCTCCTTTTCTGCTGGGGTCAGTTTAGTGCTCATGAAAATACCGCTCCAGCTTGGCTTTCAGCGCTTTGCGCGCGCTGTAGAGACGAGACATGACTGTGCCGATGGGACAGCCCAGCAATTCCGCGATCTCTTTGTACGAATGATCGCGAAAATCCTTCAGAATGATGATCTCCCGCTCGTTTGGCTTTAAAGCATTCAGCGCTCGCCACACTTCTTCACGCAGCTCTGCTTTTTCGACTTCCGCGAAGACGTCCTGACTTTTGTCGTCGAGATTTTTCAGCGCGGTCTCGCCGATTTCCGAAAACGGCCGCGCATGGCGGGCGCGATCGCGCAGATAGTTGGAACAGAGATTTCTCAGAATCTGGTAGTACCAGGTAAAAAAACGCCGGCGAGGATCGAACCGTTTCAGCGCCCGGTAGGCGCGCACGAAGGCCTCCTGTGACAGGTCCAGCGCGGCCTGGTGGTTGCCGGTGAGACCCAGTGCGGTAAAATAGGCTCGTTTCATGTACTTGTTCACGATCACTCCATAAGCACGCTTTTCACCGCGTTGGCATCGAATGATGGCTTGTCGGTCGTCCTCCAGGTCTGCCGCGCCTTTTGTCGTGGTTGAAGTGTCCGACTCCGAATCGTTCATCGATTGTGTTTCACCGTTTCATCACAACACATCCCGAATCCCATCCGCTCAGATTCAACCCTGATACCCGGATAGGCGGGGTTTATTCGCGCGAATATTTGTGAACGAAAGCATGGAAACGCGGCGGGGTTAGCCTCCTACGTTTGCCCGTAAAACCTCTGCAGTTCCGCCAGAACCTCCTGCCGCCTTCCCGCGAGGAAGCGACAGCGCGGCAGGGAATCCAAAAAGGCCCGGCCGTAGCTTTTCTGTACGACCCGTTTGTCGAGGATGAGAACCACCCCGCGGTCGGTTTTGCGGCGGATCAGGCGCCCGAACCCTTGCTTGAACTTGATGGCCGCGAGGGGGACGATGTACTCTAGAAAAGCATTTCCCCCGCGACGCGCGATGGCCTCTACTCGAGCCTCCACGATGGGTTCGCTGGGAACCCGAAACGGTAGCTTGGTGATGATCACCGACTCCAGGGCCTCGCCGTGCACATCGACCCCTTCCCAAAAACTATCCGTTCCGAAGAGAACGGAAGAGACGTCCTGTTTGAAACGTTCCAGCAGCCGATGGCGATTCTCTTCTCCCTGCTTGTAGAGGTTGTAGCCCAGGGCTTCGATCTGCCCTTTGAGCCGGGCGTGCGCGCGGTTCATCAGGCCGTAGGCGGTGAACAGGACAAAGGCTCTCCCGCGCGAGATTTTAATCGCCTCAAGAATGAACTCGAAAATGACGTTCTCGAATTCCTGGGCTCTGGGGTCGGGGATGTCTATGGGAATAGCCACCAGCGCCTGAGATTCGTAGTCGAACGGCGCGGGCAGCGCTTTTTCCTCGACCTGGCCCGCTTCCACGAGGTCGAGCCCCAGGCGTTGGCGCAGGTAATCGAAACGCCCGGCGACCGTCAGCGTCGCAGAGGTCATCACCACGCTCTTGAACGGCTTGTACACCGTTTCGTGCAGCAACGCCGCGACCTCCAGCGGGGAGAGACTCAGGCGCACCAGCTTTGTCTGGTTGTACCCTTGCTTCACCTCCAGCCAGCGAACGTGTGCCGGCTCGTCCACCAGCAGGACCTGCTCGATGTTGGTCGCGGCCAGATCGAGGCGGTCCAGCCTGGCCCGCAGGTCGATGACGAGCGAAGCCGCGGATTGGTCCAGCCGGGATTGGAATTTCTCCAACCCGGCGAGCAGCCGGTTGAGCCGGGCGGTGAATCGACGCATCGCCAGCACCAGATTCTTGACCGCGGGCAGGATTTGATTCTGCCACTCCGGACGTGCGGTCACTTCCGCGGTGAGACGAAGCTTGAGCTCGCCGAAGCGGCTCTCCTCTGCGCGCAGATGCCGCACGTGTTCGAAGAGCTTTTCCATGGTTTCGCTGAGCACGAAGCTGAGCTTTTCCACGCCCGCGATGCCGTCTTCCTGGATTATGCCCTGGAGCGCGATGAGGTCCTCGTGCGGCAGACGCCGCGCCAGCTTGGTGAGCTTCAGCGACAAGAAATAGAGCAAGCCCTTCTCTGTGTCTTTCTTTTTGCGGTAAAGCTGCCGCAACATTCGCAGCAGTCCCAGGTAGGTGAGCCGGATGCCGAAGTAGTTTGTGGCCACCTCTTCGAGGTTGTGGGCCTCATCGAAAATGATGCGCCGGTAACCGGGAAGGACCGCGTTTTCCGAAGCGCCGTACAGGCTGCGTAAGGCCAGGTCGGAAAACAGCAGATGGTGATTTGCCACCAGAATATTCGCGGTGGCCGCCTTCCTGCGGGCGGTGTAGAAGAAACATTCGCTGTAAAAGGGACATTTGGTCTTGAGCGATGTGTCGCTTTCCGATTGGATTCTCTCCCACACGTCGCTTCTCGGGACGAAGTTGAGGTCCGATTTGCTGCCGTCTTTTGTGGTTTTGGCCCACTGGAGAATCGCGCGCAGCTCCGACCGGTCCCGCTCTTCGGCAAACAGGTCGAGGTCGGCGTTGGCCTCGGCAAGCTTGCGTTTGCACGCGTAATTGGTTCTCCCCTTGACCAGCACTGCGGAGAACTCCGTTTCCAGCACCGAGGCCAGGAAAGGCAGGTCTTTGTTGACCAGTTGCTCCTGGAGGTTGATGGTGTTGGTGGAGACCACGACCCGTTCCTTGTTGCTCACTGCGTAGGTGATCGCGGGCAGCAAATATGCGAGGGTTTTGCCCGTGCCGGTGCCGGCTTCGATGACCGCGATTTTGCCTTCGTTGAAGGAATCGCAGATGGCGCGGAGCATTTCGATCTGTTGTGGCCGAAACTCGTACTCTTCCAGGCTTGCTGCGATAGGGCCGTCGGGCGAGAGCAGTTCCGCCAGCTCGTCCGCATTCAGCGGCACCGTCTGCTTCTCGGCAAACGGCTCCACCATGACGTAGAGGTCGGTCACCCGGTTGTCGACGATGTAGAACCCGACGCCGTCGTTGCCCAGAATCGAGGCGATGTGAATATCTGCATGTGAAGGACGAAGCACGCCGCTGGGGTGATTGTGGATCACCACGTTCCCGGCCTCGGCCACTTGAAGCAAGGCAGGCGTCTGGAACTCGTTGCCCCGGGCAAACACCTCCACCGCGCGCACCACACGGGCGTCGTCCAGGTACCCCACAAAAAACACTTCGTTTCCGCCCGCGTCTTTGATCTGCTCTGCCAGGGCCGAGATAGCCTCCGCCGACAGATATTTTTCGAGTTTTGACATCTAAGTCTGAATTGAAATTGATATTTGAACCAATTTGAACCTTTTTGGTGCTGTCAGTCCGCATTCAAGCGGCCGGCCCGGCATCTGACAGGCCGCTTGCATCCCGGAATCTCCCTCCACCGTTCATCACGAGGGAAAAGATTCCGGTATTTTTCGCAATGCCGCTGCCACGAATTGCGAACGAACCGGAATGACAAGACAATTGATTGTCTTTCGCGAAGTAGAACATGTCTTGCCGGAATTTCATCAATAATCCAGGCTAGAAGAGAGAAAGTTGGTTGGCGGTTTTCAACGGTCTGGCGTCGAAACCGGCGCGCTTGAGATGCTGTGCAAACTCGCTGAAGCCGTGGGTTACGTAGATACGTTTCGGGTTGACGCGCCGGGCGTACTCCAGCAGGCCGTCGAAATCCGCATGATCGCTGAGCGGCAACGCCTCGTCGACGCGGCACCGCTGTTTTGTTCCGGGATTGACCGCCCAGCCCGTGAGAAAAACCGTGCGCCGATTGGGGATTTTCTGCAAAAGCCGCGTCTGCGCAACGTGCCGGGGCATGACGAGCACCTTGCCCTGAATCTCGGATTTCTTGAATCCACTCCAACGGCCCAAATCGACGCCGAACTCCTCGTAAATCTTCGCCAGCCGCGCGATGGTCGTGTGCACGCTCATCTCGAACCCCGCGTCCCCCAATATCTTCATCGCGGACTGCGCTTTTCCCAGGGCGTACGCCAGCACCACGGGCACGGCTTTTTGCGCAAACGCCCGCTGCACGAAGTCCAGGAGTTGCTGCTCCACCACTGCTCTCTGGGGAAACCGGTAAAACGGACGGCCAAAGGTGCACTCCATGATCAGGACGTCGCTTTCCGGAATCTCGATGGCTTCGGCGGTAGCACAATTGTGCAGATTGAAGTCGCCGGAATAGAGCAGACGCAATCCGTGGTTCTCCACGAGGATTTGCGCGGAGCCGAGAATGTGGCCGGCGGGAAAAAACCGGACCGTGCACCCATCCAGGTGCAACCGCTGCTTGAACTCCAGGGGGATGGCGCGGATCTTGCCCACCCGTTCCTGCAAAATCCGGATGGTTTTCTTGGTCGCGATGACCAGATCATGCCGCCGCGCGTGGTCCATGTGCCCGTGCGTCACGCAGCAGGTCTGCACCACCCGCTGGGCGTCCAGCCACAGCGAGCTGCCGTTTATTTTGATGCCTTTGTCGTAGAAAAACATCCGTCTCGTTTTCGCGAGAGAGTTGTCGGAACGGTCATCGGGATTCGTGCAAGATGAAACTGACCCTTGAACCAAAATATACGATTACGTGCGGAGAAGCGCAAGGGAAAGCCCGAAGCCGGTGTTCACTGATCGTCAGCTTCATCGAGAAGCTCTGCAACCCGGGCATCCAGGTCGCGGCCGTACAGGTCTTTGTACCGGATGACGCCGCTGCGGTCCAACAAGAAATTCTTGGGCAGCGATTTCACATGATACAGCTCCACCAGCGGCATGCGCCAGCCCTCCCCGGTGGCCACTTGAGGCCAGGTGATTTTTCTGGTCTGCAAAAAGCTACGCAGCAAGTCCAGATCGAAATCGAGGTTCAGGCCGATGATTTCGAACCCCTGGTCTTTGTATTTCCGATAATGGCGCTTCAGTCGCTCCAGCTCCATTTCCCATGGCTTACACCACGTCGCCCAGAAATCCAGAAGCACCACCCTGTTCTGAAACTGTGACAGGTCGATGATGTGCCCGTCCATATCCCGGATGCGAAAGAGCGGTGCGCGGAAGCCCACCTGCGGCTCGACGCGGGGCCGGAGCAGCGTGTCCACCCGGGCGAGGACGATCTGATCTCCGGCCGGCGAAATCCGTTTAGTCCGGTACGCCACCCCATCGATGCTGAAGGGAGACGAAAGGGGGAAAAGCTCGGGGGAGTCGGTGTGCCCGTTTAGCTTGCCGTCGCGGTTGAGGTCGATGATCAGCGCGTCGCTTTCCATGTCATCGAAGCGGCCGTTGAGATTGTCATCCAGAAGCCCCAATTTGTACGTGGAGTCCTGCAGCACGATGGTGCCGCTGCGGTAGCCGTTGCGAAACACCACGATGGAATCGTGCAAGCGGTATTTGTAGCGGTAGAATGTGACCGCGTACGGCACGATAAAGACGTGCTCTTCGCCCCGGTACTGCACATTGACCAGCGCTTCTTGCAGCCAGTAATCCGGCCGTTGCTCGTCCCACCCCGGTGGGCCGTCGTCGGTGAGATTTTCATCGTTGTTCCTGTCGATATACAGGATGCTCTCGGAGCGGTCCGGCGCTTCGTCCAGCGCGAGGGTGATCAGCGAGTCCGGACCCTGGCCCAGCACCAGCGTGCCAAATTTCGGCGAAGGAAAACGGAACCGCGGCAACTTGAGATTCGGCTCTGCCGGGTTCGGTTGCAACCGGATGCGTTTGGGAATGTAGTAATCGGTTATGGCCATCGCGTCGGATTCCATCATCAACGTGGCGACCACCCCACGAGAGTGGAGCCTGAACCACCAGACGAGCGTGATCAGCGCCACGAACAGAATCGCGGCCACGAAAGGCAAGAATTTTTTAAGCCCCGTCATCCTCAAGATCCCGGTTTTGATTTCATGTTGCGGACGTTTCCAGAGTTGATCGACGCGAGCCGCGCGTTTCTTCACCCTGTGGCATTACCTTTTTGAGATAGCGGGCGGTGTAGGAACGGTCGCAGGTGAGGAGCACTTCTGGGGTGCCCGACGCGACCACGAAGCCGCCAGCGTCGCCGCCTTCCGGTCCCAGGTCGATGATGTAGTCCGCGCACTTGATCACATCCAGATTGTGCTCGATCACCACCACGGAGTTACCCGCTGCGATGAGCTGCGCAAAGCAGTCCAGCAGTTTGGCGATGTCATGAAAATGCAGGCCGGTGGTGGGCTCGTCGAACAGATAGAGCTGCTGCCGGCCGGTCCGTTGTCCCAGATGTGCGGCGAGTTTCACCCGCTGCGCTTCACCGCCCGAGAGGGTGGTGG
>CAYQOI010000051.1:8324-12518 GCA_964419085.1 uncultured Cytophagia bacterium
GGCTGGCCCAGGCGCAAATAGCCGAGACCCACAGCGTCCAGGAGCTTCAACTTGTTCGCGATTTTCGGGACGTCGGCAAACAGAACCAGG
Source organism: uncultured Cytophagia bacterium (assembly GCA_964419085.1). Lineage (GTDB taxonomy): Bacteria > Zhuqueibacterota > Zhuqueibacteria > Oceanimicrobiales > Oceanimicrobiaceae > CAYQOI01. The sequence continues at coordinate 8,415 of CAYQOI010000051.1, forward strand.
GCCTCAGCAATCGTCAGATCGAGGACGTCGTAGATGCTCTTTCCTCTGAGCTTCACGTCGAGGACTTCCTTTTTGAAGCGCTTGCCCCCGCAGACTTCGCACTGTAGGTAGATATCCGCCAGGAACTGCATTTCGACCTTTTCCACGCCTGCGCCCTCGCACCGGTCACAGCGTCCGCCAGGGGTGTTGAACGAGAAGGTGCCGGGAGTGAAGCCGCGACTTTTTGCGCGCGGGGTTTGGGCAAAGAGTTGCCGGATGCCGTCGAAGGCTTTGGTGTAAGTTACCGGATTGGAACGCGGGGTGCGGCCGATGGGCGACTGGTCCACCAGCACGACGCCGTCGATGTTTTCGACGCCCTCGATGCGGTCGTGTCGTCCGACGCGTTTTTGCCGGATCCCGAAATGTTTGGCCAGTGCGGCGTAGAGCACGTCGTGGATCAGCGTGCTCTTGCCGGAACCGGAGACGCCGGTGACAACGGTCAGCAGCCCCAGCGGGATCTCGACGGTGATGTTCTTAAGATTGTTTTCGCACGCGTTGACAATGCGCAGAGATTTGCCGTTTCCGGTTCGTCTTGAACGAGGCGTGGGAATGCTTTTCTCACCCTTGAGATAGGCTGCGGTGAGACCACTTGTACCGTTTTTGATGATGGCATCGAAGCTGCCCTGATACACCACCTCACCGCCCCGTTCCCCCGCCAGCGGTCCGAGGTCCACAAGCTCGTCACTCACCTCCATCATTTCTCGGTCGTGCTCCACCACCACGACGGTGTTGCCCAGGTCGCGCAAGGTCTGAAGAATTCGAATCAGGCGGGCGTTGTCGCGCGGGTGCAAGCCGATGGACGGTTCATCCAGGACGTAGAGCGAGCCCACGAGTTTGAAGCCCACCGCAGTGGCGAGATTGATGCGCTGGTACTCGCCGCCCGACAGGGTTTGGGTGCGGCGGTCCAGCGTCAAATAGCCCAACCCCACATCCACCAAGTATTCCAGACGGGTACGCAGTTCTTTCAGAATCTGGCGCGCCACCTCCTGTTCGAAATCCGTGAGCGGTAGCTGCCGGAAGAAATCTCGGGCTTGCTCGATGGACATGCTCCCCACTTCACCGATGTGCTTGCCGCCGATGTAGATCCACAGGGCTTCCGGGCGCAAACGCATCATGTGGCAATCCGGACAGGGGATGAAACCACGGTACCGGCTCAGGAAGACCCGCACGCCGATCTTGTACTTCTTGCGCTCCAACCGGCGGAAAAAGCCCTTGATTCCCGGGAAGGGTGGGGCCCCTTCGATGACGATCCGCTTGTGTTCCTCCGGCAGTTCGTTCCACGGCCTGTCCATGTCGATGCCGTGCTTGCGCGCAGCTTCGGCCAGCCGAAAGCGCACGTCGCTGCGATTGGCCGAATTCCACGGCGCGATGGCGCCCTCGCGCAGGCTTTTGCTTCCATCGGGGATCACCAGATTCATATCGAGCTCGATGATTTCGCCAAAGCCGTGGCAGGTGGGACATGCGCCGAAGGGGTTGTTGAAGGAAAACAGGCGCGGCTGCGGTTCGATGAATGCAATGCCGCAGCGGGGGCACTCAAAGGCCTGCGAAAACTGCACGATGCGGCCGTCTTCTGCCAGCACCTCTACTCGTCCGCCCCCCTCTCTGAAGGCGAGGTCCAACGAATCGGCCAGCCGTCCTTTCTGGGAGTCGCGAATCGCGAGCCGGTCCACGAGCACGAGCAATCGCCGCCGCGCCTTGAGCTGTTCCTGTTTTAGAGCGTCGAACGTGAACACCTCGCCGTCTAGCACAACCCGGTAAAAACCCCGGCTCTTCAGGTCGGCCAGCTCCAGCGCTTTTTCCTCCAGCGTTGTGCCGTGCAGCGGAAACGTCACCTGAATGCGCGTACCCGAAGGAAGCGCAAACAGGCGGTCAACCGCATCTTCCACCTGGTCCTTTTTGACTTCTTCCCCGCACTGCGGACAGACGGTCCGTCCGATCCTGGCGTACAGCAGGCGCAGGTAGTCGTGAATTTCCGTGGCGGTTCCCACGGTGGACCGGGATGTCTTGGTGGGATTCTTTTGTTCGATGGCGACTGCCGGCGAAAGGCCCCGGATTTCGTCCAGGTCCGGGCGATCCATGCGTTCCAGAAACTGGCGCGCGTAGGCGGAGAGGGACTCGACGTAGCGACGCTGGCCCTCGGCATACAGGGTGTCGAAGGCCAGGCTCGACTTGCCGGAGCCCGACACACCCGTGATCACAATCAGCTTGTTGCGGGGCAGGTCGAGGTTGAGATTCTTCAGGTTGTGGACCCGCGCACCGCGAATTTGAATGAATCTGCGCACGTGCAAAATATAGACATTTTAGGTTAAAGGAGCAAGACGAGAATCTTCCCGGCGCGGTTATCGCGCGGAACATGAGTGTCCGGTTGAGTTTTGAGAATGAGCGTTTGCTAATGACACCCTTCTTTAATAATGGGGCTGTTCAAAAACACTCGCGCGACGGCGTCTCGCCGAGCACGCTTGAACGGATTCCTTGCTCGGATATCCTCGGCGGGGAGGCCTTCGGTGCGGTCGTTTCGACTCCGCTCTTATGTAAAAAGTCAAGAGGTTTTTTAGTCGTTTTGTTGACTTTTGTTCTTTCGAGACTCCTTTGTTTTTGCTGCCCTAAAATGAAAAAGCATAGACCGCGAGGGCGTGCGACGCCGTCAGGCCTATGCTCCTTCTGTGGGGGTTGTCAAAAAATAACAAAAAAGAAGTTTGTTTTCAACCCCAAAGGGCATGTTGCACGCTTCTGAAAACCAAAATCGAAGAGCAATCACGCTCTTATTAGCAGACACTCCTCTGAAAAGACGCTGCAACGTTTCAATCGGACACTTATTTTGTGTGGCCGCAGTCTCAACTATAGCACGCCTGCATCGGGTGCAGCGGAGCCGGAGCGGTCCACACCGACAGGGAAGATTATCTCTCGATTTCGGTTTCATTGAACCACCGCCAGGGTATACATTTGCTGTGTCTTCCACACATAGCGAATACGATTGAGGAGTTTTCTGGCTATCCGAATGATGGCATCCTGTTTCTTCATCCGTTGGGTCAAGTGATGGAAAGTCAACAGCAGAGCAGGGTCTTTGCGGGCCGCTACCCAGGCCGCCTCAATAAGTAAATGACGCAAAAAACGGTTGCGCCGGTGAGTAAGACCGCTCTGGTGGCACTTTTGCCCAGAGCTTCTCACCGAGGGAACCAAGCCGCAAAAGGACGAAAGTTGATCCAAGGTCCGAAACCGCCGGATGTCGATAATCTCTGTGAGCAACGTCACCGCAGCCACAAAGCCTACGCCCACCACCGAACGCAAACAGTTTACCTGGGCCATCAGATTATGCGCTTTGCACTCCTGGCGAAGTTTGCGGGTGATTTGAGCGGTGCGCTCCCGATGTTGTTCTAACTCTTGCAGACAAAACCTCAGATAATCCTTCGCCGAGCTGTGCGAAAACTCCAACGCTTTCAACCACCCGATAAAATAACCGGACCAGTACGAGTATCGCCTCTCAGGAGGAATCTTGATGCCACAGTAGTGTAAAAAACCCTTGATGCGGTTCTTCACCCGGGTTTCATTCTGAACCGAGCGGTCTCGCAGTCTGCGCAAAGAGCGCAAGTGTTGATGTAATTCATCCGGAATATAGATGCCTTTGAGAGAACCATTTTCCAACTCACGCGCCAGTTTGCGAGAGTCCAGCCGGTCCCGTTTATTGGACTTTTCCTTCTCGCTCATGGGCACATCCGGCGAGTGAACCACGATGTTGTTGATACCCAGTCGGTGAAGTTGACGATGAATCCAAAAACCGCAAAACCCAGCCTCGTAAACGCTGTAATAGCAGCCACCTGGATAATGGCGCCGCATGTAAAGCGCTAACTCCCTCGGGCAGGGATTCATCGAAAACGTCTTGAGTTCCATCTTTTCGCTTCGTATCGTCACCGCCCAATTCTTCTTGTGCACATCGAGTCCAATGAAAAATGCTTGACCCGAAAACTCTAATCGCTTAACTTCATTCATGACAGACTCCTTTCCTTACTCTTAATGACTACTCTATTTTTCTTAAAAGATAACAAAGGAGTCTGTCTTTTTCTATCT
>CAYQOI010000052.1:0-2064 GCA_964419085.1 uncultured Cytophagia bacterium
TTCAAAATAGTACTGCATGTCCTGATCCAGGTTTGCCACGGTAAAGGAAAAAAGCGAATCTTTTGCTGACAGCGCGAGACGTTCGAACTCGCGGGCTTCCTGTTTTTTGGTAAAAAGCCAAACCCGGGCAACAGCCGCGCCGCGGGTTACGGCGCGAAGTTCCACGCTCTCCCCTTTGACCACCTCGACATCGCCAGGCTGCACCTCCAGAGCGAGCGCCGCGTCCCGGCCAAATGCACGCGCCGGATGCAAAAGCCGGTTCGCCGCGGCGGAAAAGGAGGTGAAGAAAATCAGCGCCACGGTCAGAGAGACCGCCAGAACGCCGGTGCCCGCCTTCACGGCATCCCGCACAGGCTGCGAACTCGCCACCGCGGTAAAATCCACGGTTTTTACCTCGTCGTACACCTCCATTAGAGAGGCATCGGAGAGCTCCAGCGAATAGCCCTCGGGATTTTCCCGGTGCTTTTCGAAGACCTGCAGCGCATCCGCGAGACGGTCTCGGATGTGCGCGAAATGCCTTCCCACGCGCAGGGCCAGAGAAATGTCGTCGGGCGCGTTGCGCCGGAACAGCAAGTCCACAAGAGGTCGCCCACAGAACCACAAGATGCCGGCCCCTGTCACGCTCAGCCAGAAAAGCAGCAACCCCCTCCGCACCGCCGGACCAAAATGAAAGAGCGCCTCCAGGGCCAGGACCAGAAAGAGCGCGGCGAACAGCAGAGAGACGGCCTTGACGAAACCTTCGACCAAAGCCAAACGTTTCTGCTTTCGGCGCAAGCGTTCCAGCCTGCCGGTCAGATCCTGGTACAGCGAATCGAGATTCATGGGGTTACCTCAATGCGTTAGCGCGTAGACCACGATGTTGGTTCCCATCTTGAACGCGGCCTCTCGCACATCCTGGGGGTCGCCGTGGACGTCGGGGTCGGCCCAACCATCCGAAATGTTCGTATCGAAGGTATAAAACACAACCATTCGGCCTTCATAAAAAATTCCATAGCAGCGCGGGGGGCCGCCGTCGTGTTCGTGGATTTTCGGCGCGCCGTTTGGAAAGTCATAGTGGCAGTGAAAGATGGGTTGAGAAAACGGGAGCTCGACGAGCTTCTTGTCCGGGAAAACTTTCTTGATTTCTTTCCGAAATGACTTGTCCATGCCGTAGTCATCATCCGCATAAAGAAAACCGCCGGAAGTGAGGTAAAGCCGTAAGCGCTGGGCTTCTTCTTTTGAAAACGAAATGCGCCCATGCCCGGTCATGAAAATCATCGGATAGGCAAACAGGTCTTCGTCCATGATTTCAACCACCTCTTCATTGTGCCCCACCGCGATGTTGGTGTTATCGGCCAGAAATTGCAAAAGATTTGGGATGATCGACGGGTCGTTGTACCAGTCGCCGCCCCCGTGGTATTTCAGGCGAGCCAGGACAAAGGCACTGTGCGGCGTTCGGCTTTGCCCGAGCGCCGCGGTAGCGCACATTCCCAAAAGAATGAATGCAATCAATCCGCGCATCTCTTCTCCGTCGGCAGGGTTAGTTCACGTTGAGCCACCTGTTCCACAGACGCGTTTCGAGTTCTACCTGTCGCATCGTGTACATTACGGGTTCTGATTCTAGATACAGCCCAGGGACACGTTTTGGAGAGGCTGGAGGAAAAATCAGGGCACCGCCGCGGTTTACATTTTACCAGATCTTCACACCGACCATCACCACCATGGCGATAGCCGCCGCGATTTTCGTCAACTTGCCACCCAGAGTTCCCAGAAAGGCGCCAAACCCCACCCGCAAGCTTTTTTCCATGTCTCTGGAACCCAGATACTCAAATGAGGCCGCGCCGGCAAAGGCACCGGCGAACGCGCCGAACAACGTCCCCACCAGCGGCAAAATGGAGGTCGCCCACACCGCACCGAGAAACCCGCCGACAATTGCGCCGAACATCGCCTGCCGAGAGCCACCGAACTTGCCGGTGGCCGCGGCGCCGATGAAGAACTCCACCGCCTCCACCGCGATGGAGATGAGCAGGAGCGCGGCCAAAAAGCCCCGCGTAATATGGGCGAAATGCGTCACCACCGCATAGA
>CAYQOI010000052.1:2074-10146 GCA_964419085.1 uncultured Cytophagia bacterium
CCGCGTAGATCGCGGTGTTCGCTACGATAATAAACGTCCCGGGAATGCCGAACAGAATCGCCAGCACCGCGGCCGCCATCACCGACCAAAACACCAGATAGCCGAGAATCTCGAGGACGATCATAGTTTCACTTCGATGTACATATCCTTCTTGATCTGCGCCACCCACTTGTCGAACTCTTTGCGGCGTTTGAGATCCAGGGCCCAGGATTCGATCTGCTCCCAATCATCGGCGATGTTGAGCTTGCGCGCCGGCTTGTGGTCCTCAAGCCGGATCAAATGGTAACCGAACCTTGTTTTCACAGGCTCGGAAATCTCACCAGGCTTCAGGCCCAAAATGGCTTTCTTGAACGCTTCCTCCTGAAACTGGTCGATTTCAAACCACCCTAAATCGCCTCCCTTGTCTTTCGTGGACTCATCGGTGGAGTATTTCGCTGCGGCCTCGGCAAACGTCATCTCGCCTGCCAATATTTTGCGGCGCAACTCTTTGAGCATGTCGATGGTCCTCTGCTCGTCTGCTTCGGAAGTATCCAGCCGGAAAAGAATGTGGCGCACGTGGACTTTCTCCCCGCGCTTCTCGATCAACTGCATCACATGGATCCCGAACTGGGTGCGAACCGGTTCCGAGATCTCTCCCGGCTCCAAACTGAATGCCACTTCCTCGAACTCCCTCACCAAATCCCCCCGCTTCATGAAACCCAGGTCGCCCCCGCGAGACGCCGAACCCGGATCCTGGGAGTACTGACGCGCCAGTTCCGCGAAATCCTCGCCCTTTTTCAGCCGCGCCAACACTTCCTCCGCCTTCTTTTGGGCGGCCGCCAGCGCATCTTCGCTGGGCTCGACTTTCACCAAAATGTGGCTGATCTTCACCGACTCCTTCAACTCCGGCAAACTGTCTTGAAAAGCGCGATAGAACTCCTCCACCTCGCGGCGTGAAATCCGAATCTCCCTGGCTTTGCGTTCTCGCAGCGTCTGCACCAGCAGACCCTCTTCCACCTCATCGCGGAATTCCCGCCGGATCTGCCGCATGGTCATGCCGAAATAATCTTCCACCTTCTTTTCCGAACCCAATTGCTGCACCATCTGCTGCAGACGCTCGTCGAGAATTCCGTCCACCTGTTTGGGATTTACCTCAACGCTGTCCTCCTTGGCCTTCACTAACAGCGCCTTCTGGGTGATGAGGTTCTCAAGCGTCTCCTTGCGCAAACGATCGAATTTCTCGGTTTCTTTTTCCGGGTCCACGCCAAGCTGTAGCGCCAGGCTGATGGCAAACTGCTCCACCTCCGACCGAAGGATGATGTTGTTGTCGACCACCGCTGCGACCTGGTCCAGCACTTCCTGGGCGGCCGCATTGGAACCAGAAGCTAACCAAAAAACGGGGAGAAGAACCGCGAACTTAATTAGATTTTTCATACGTCCTCTGGTGCAATAATGAATCTACCGCTGTAGAGTCCAGCAGCTGAAAATTGGTGTGGATTTTGTAGCGACTCTTCAGCTGCAAGAGGAAACGCTGTTTCCTGTCCTGTCTTTTCTTGGCTTTCAGTTTGAGCTTGATCTCTTCTTTCACCGCATCGAAGCGCCTGACCTCTCCCTTCTTTTGCTTGTCAACGACCTGCACGATGTGATAACCAAACTCCGTTTTGATGGGGTAGGACGAGGCGCCGACCGGCATGTTGAACACCACCTTGGCCAGCTCGGGAATGATCTCGTCACGGGTAAAATATCCCAGGTCCCAATTATCGGCATCCGTCGAGTCGCCGCTGACCGCTCTGGCAACGTCGGCAAAGGCCTCGCCGCGTCTCAGCCGGCGTCGAATTTCGTTGGCCTCTTCTTTGTTCCCCACTAAAATGTGGTTGGCTCGCACGACGTCGTCGGTCAACTTGTAACTCTCTTTGTTGGCCTCATAGTAGTTTTTGACTTCTTCGTCGCTAACCTCGACTTCGCTACCAAGCGCCTCATCGATCAACTTATCGATGAGCAACTCCTGCTTGACTTTCGCGAGCTCGCGCTTGAAGTCCGGCCGGTCATCCAGTTTTCGCTGCCGCGCCTCCTGATAAAGCACCTGGTTGTCGATCCACATCAGCGCAAACTCTCTCAGCTCCATGGGCGAAAGGTTGGGATAGATCTGAGACGGAATCCCCTCGATCAACGCGCCGAGGGTCAGATAATCATCTCCTACCACCGCCACGACGTCCTTGCGCTGCTCCGGTTTTTTGCATGGGGTTCCAAATAAGAAGAGAGCCACCGCCACGAATACCACCGAATGAAACCGCCTCAATTCCCGCACTCCTTTGTTCTCCTTCATGCGTCAGCCAGGCTGGAGAGAAAAGCCCGCGCGACAGATAACTGATCACCGTCTTGTGATTCAAAACGCAGACGGACGCCCAGACCTTCCCCCTGCGTAAATTCGAACGGCTGGTTCGCTTTTTCCACAATTGAACCCAACCACTTCTTAAAAGGTTCCCCCTGGGGGGCGAGGGCGTCGGGTGAAAAAATAGCCACCATCTCCTGCTTTTCTATTCGAACCGTCCGCAGGCCCAACTTCTTCCCCAACATTCTGAGCGCGAGTGAGTCCAGCAGATTGACCACCGCCCGGGGCAACCGCCCGAAGCGGTCCTCAATTTCCTCGCGCAGGGCATCGAGCTCTCCGACATCTTGAGCCAAGGTCAGACGCCGGTAGAGGTCCACACGTTCCGAACCCGACTCGATGTAGGTCTGCGGCAGCGCGGCTTCGAAATCTACCTCCACCCGCGTATCGATCTCCGGGGGAACCGGTTCCGCGCTCGCTTCGGTCTTGAGCTCGCGCACCGCCTCCTCGACGATCTTGGTGTAGAGCTCAAACCCCAGCGAATCGATGAATCCCGTCTGTTCCGCGCCCAGCAGATTGCCCGCACCGCGAATCTCCAGGTCGCGCAGCGCCAGCAGCGAGCCGGAACCGATTTCGGAAAACTCCTCGATGGCGCGCAAGCGTTTCAGCGCATCCTCGGTCAGCGATTCCACCGGCGGAATGAGGAGGTAGGCGTACGCGCGCTGATGCGAACGGCCCACCCGGCCGCGCAACTGATAGAGCTGCGCCAGGCCGAGCCTGTCTGCCCGGTTGATGATAATGGTGTTGACGTTGGGCATGTCCAGGCCCGATTCGATGATCATGGTGGAAACCAGAATCTGGAAGCGACGTTCCATGAAATCGATCATGACCCGCTCCAGCTCTTTTTCGTGCATCTGGCCGTGGGCGACCGCGACATCGGCTTCGGGCACCAGGTCTGCGAGCATCCGCGCGACCCGCTCGATGGAACGCACGCGGTTGTGCACGAAGAACACCTGCCCGCCTCGCTCCAGCTCCCGCAAGATGACTTCCCGAATGTAAGCCTTGTTGAACGTCAAGATTTCCGTGACGATGGGCAATCGATTCTTAGGCGGCGTGTTGATATTCGTCATGTCCCGAGCCCCCATCAAAGCAAATTGGAGGGTGCGCGGGATCGGGGTTGCAGTCAGGGTGAGCACATCGACGGTCGCACGCAACCGCTTCAGGTGTTCTTTGTGGCGCACCCCGAAGCGCTGCTCTTCATCGATGATGAGCAGCCCCAGGTCTTTGAAGTGCACATCTTTGGAGAGCAGGCGGTGGGTTCCGATGACGATGTCGATCTGACCCGCGGCAAGCTGCGCCAGAATCCGCCTCTGTTCCCCGGTCGTGCGAAACCGGGAAAGCATCTCCACCCGGACCGGAAACTTTTCCAGTCGCTGTCGGAAGGTGTTGTAGTGCTGGTAGGCGAGGATGGTGGTGGGCACGAGCATGGCCACCTGTTTCTGGCTCATCACGGCCTTGAACGCAGCGCGCACCGCGATCTCGGTTTTGCCGAAGCCCACATCGCCGCACACCAGCCGGTCCATGGGTTTGGGACTCTCCATGTCACGCTTCACGTCCAGGGTCGCTTTGATCTGGTCAGGCGTGTCCTCAAACGGGAACGAGGCCTCCAACTCTTGCTGCCAGAGCGAATCCTGCTCAAACGTGATTCCCCCTTCGGCCTGACGGCGGGCGTACAGCTCGATGAGTTCTTTGGCGATGTCTTGAATCCGCTTTTTGGTGCGGCGTTTGAGCCGCTGCCAATTGGGAGAACCCAGTTTGCTCAGAACAGGCGCCGCCCCGTCTTTGGATGAATATTTGTGCACCCTGTCCATGCGTTCAACTCGCACGTAAACGGTATCGCCGTCTTTGTATTCCAGGTGCAGACATTCGCGCTCGTGACCCCGGACCGTGATCTTCTTCAGCCCCCTGAAGATACCGATGCCGAAGTCCACATGGACGACGTAATCGCCTTCGCGCAAGTAGCGCAGCTGCTTTGGTGTGAGGCCGCGATGGGCCTTCTTGGGGAGCCGCAGCCGTTTGGTGCGGCCGTAAAACTGGCTGTCGGTGAAAAGGACCAGGCCGGCTTCTGGGAAGACGAAGCCTTTGTGGAGCCGGATCGCCTCGACGCGCAGGTTGGGACGGGACAGCCCCTCGTCGACAAAAATCTCTTCCAGGCGCTCGCGTTGATGCGGCGTGTCGCAGACGAAGAAGATCGCTGGGTCTCGGGGAGAGCCGTTTCGCAGCTCCGAGTCCAGACGCGTCAGGGACGCCTTCAGCAGCTTGAGGTCGCCGTTCAACGTTTCCTGCCCGCGCGCGCCCAAGCGCACCAGGCCCGGATGGCGGTTGCCGATGGAAACAAAGCGCAGGGCCTTGAGCCGGTCGAGCCTTTTCTCAAGCTCCTGCCACAGGGAGGCGGCGCGCGAAGGCTCTAACATTTCGGTAAGATGCTTGCGAATCAGCTCGGGTTCGTCCAGAACCACCAGCACGTCGTCATCGAAGTAGTCGAGCAAACTTCCCTGGGGCGGCTCGTCTCCTTCGTCGATCTCCTGGGGATAGATGGTCAGACGCTCCGTGGACTCAAGGGACCGCTGCGTCACCGGGTCGAATATTCGCAACGACTCGACGGTGTCTCCCCAAAACTCGATACGATACGGGTACTCTGCGGAAAACGGATAGACATCCACCAGGCCCCCCCGCACGCACATCTCCCCGGACCGCTCCACACGGGCCTCTCGCACGAAGCCCAGGTCCAACAAGCGCGCCACCAGAGATTGAAACTCGATTTCATCCCCTACCGAGATGGTCACTCGCCGCCCCGCGAAACGGTCCCGTGCAGGTAGATTCTGCAACAACGCAAACGCGTGCGCGACGACGATCCCGGAACGTCGCGCAGACAGCGCCTCCAGCGCACGGAGTTGCTCCCCAAGCGCCAGGTGCTGCGAGACCCCGAGGCCCATCCCGTACAGGACCGATCCCGGAAAGAAGGCCACGCGCTCTTCGCCCACGAGGGACTCCAGGTCCTCCTTCACCTCTTCTGAGCCGATGCCGTCTGCGGCCACATACACGATACGCCCGGAACCGGAGCGGTACAGATGCGCCAGGAGGAGAGACTTGAGGGAACCGTACGCACCCTTCAAATAAACCTGGCCCGAGTCGGCAAGCCGCCGGGTCATCTCCACGACCGGAGGAGCAGCAGCAACTTTTTCCAGCAGTTTGTCTGTAAGCGCCATCACCGAAGGTCTCTAAGCCGCATGCCGCACGAAAACAACTCGCTGTCTGTCTGCCTGCGGCAGGGGAAGGGGAAAAGGACAAACCTCTGCGTCAATCGTCGGCACCACATGGCGCAGCGCAGCCACCTCTTCCTCGGCGCGCGCCCCCTTCACCGCCACCAGAACACCGGATGGCTGCAAAAACGGCTGAGCGAGACGCCAGAGCAAAGTCAGGTCCCCCACCGCACGCGTCACAACCACCTCAAAGGCAGCGCGCAGGTGGGGCTGCCTCGAGAGCGCCTCGGCCCGGCCGGCCAGGATGGTGACATCCGTGAGCTCGAGACGCGGCACAAGGTCGCGCAGGAACAGGATCTTCCACCGCTTCGATTCCAGCAGCGCCAGCCGCAGCGCGGGATTGACGATCTTGAGCGGCAAACCCGGAAACCCGGCGCCCGTTCCCAAATCCAGAACCGCGCGCGGCCCCTGAAAGACCGGAAACCTCAGCAACGCAGCGGATTCCAAGAAGTGCCGCGACAGCACCCGCCCCACATCGCGCGAAGAGACCAGGCCCGCGCGCTCGTTCCAGCGCAAGAGCTGTGCGTGATAAACCGCGAACGATTGCGCCTGCGCCTCGGTAATCGAAAAGCCGTGGCCCCGGAAAACCTCTCGAACCTTTTCCGTATCCAGGTGTTTCACGTGAAACAATGGTCAGCCTTGCGGCCGCCCCAGATGAATGAGCAACACCGAAACATCTGCCGGCGACACGCCCGAAATCCGCGACGCCTGACCGAGGGTGTGCGGCCGGACGCGTTGGAGCTTTTCCCGGGCCTCGGCGGAGAGCGCGTCGATAGACGCGAAATCGAAATCCGGCGGAATGCGCTTTCCCTCCAACCGGCGCAAGCGCTCCGCCTGCTCCTTTTGGCGACCGATAAAGCCCTCGTACTTGATCTCGATCTCCACCTGCTCGCGCACCCGCTCCCACTCGGGATCCTCCCAGTGATCGAGCACATCGAGACGCGAGACATCCCGGAGATGGCACAGGTGCACCTCGGGACGCTTCAGCAGCGCGTAGAGCGACTCCTTCTCCGCCAGCGGCGACGAGCCGATGCGCTCCAGAATCGGATTCACGTCGGCCGGCGCCACCTTTTTGGCACGCAGAGCCGCCAGCGCGGTCCGAATGCGCTCGCGCTTGCGGCACAACTTGCCGTAGACTTCATCCGGAAGGAGGCCCAGACTGTGCCCATAATCCATCAGCCGCTGGTCCGCGTTGTCCTGACGCAAGATCAACCGGTACTCCGCGCGGGAGGTAAACATCCGGTACGGCTCAATGGTACCCTTGGTTACCAGGTCGTCGATGAGGACGCCGATGTAGGCCTCCGAGCGCTCCAGCACGAACGGCTCCTCTCCCCGAAGCTTCAACACGGCATTCACCCCGGCTACGAAGCCCTGGCTCGCAGCCTCTTCATAGCCGGTCGTGCCGTTTATCTGACCCGCGAAAAAGAGATTCTCCACCCGCTGCGTTTCCAGCGTGGGCTGAAGCTGGGTGGGGGGAAAGAAGTCGTACTCCACCGCGTAGCCCAGACGCGTGACCTTGACCTGCTCCAATCCCGCAATCGTCCGGATGCCTTCGAGCTGCACCTCTTCCGGGAGGCTGGTGGAAAAGCCATTGACGTACATCTCGGTGGTGTCGCGACCTTCCGGTTCCAGGAAAATCTGGTGCCGCTCTTTGTCGGCAAAGCGGTTGATCTTGTCCTCGATGGAGGGACAGTAGCGCGGCCCAACCCCCTGAATTCTCCCGGTAAACATGGGCGAGCGGTCGAACCCCTTGCGCAAGAGCTCGTGGGTGGTGGGGTTGGTGTACGTCAGATAACAAGGCATCTGCTCCACCTCCAGCCGGTCGTGGCGGAAGGAAAAGGGCTGAGGCGCTTCGTCGCCTGGTTGCACCTGGGTCTTGCTAAAATCCACGGTTGACCCGTCGATCCTGGGCGGCGTGCCGGTCTTCAGGCGGCCGGACTCGAACCCCAACTGCACCAGACACTCGGTCATGCCCTGCGCGGAAAACTCCCCAGCGCGGCCGGCACGATACTGGACCTCGCCGATGTGGATGAGGCCGTTGAGAAATGTGCCCGCGGTCAAGACCACCGCACGGCACGGGATCTCGCTGCCGGTTTCCGTGCGCACCCCCCGGACACGACCATTGCGCACCACCAGCCCCACACCCATGCCCTGGCGCAGGTCGAGATTCGCTTGCCGCTCACACGCCTGGCGCACGCGGGCGGCGTAGGCCATCCGGTCGCACTGCGCCCGTGGAGACCAGACCGCGGGACCCTTCGAGCGGTTCAGCATGCGAAATTGAATCCCAGCGTCGTCGGTCACCAATCCCATTTCGCCCCCCAGGGCGTCGAGCTCGCGCACTAACTGGCCCTTGGCCAGCCCCCCGATGGCGGGATTGCACGACATCTGGCCGATGGTGAAGATGTTCATCGTGAGCAGCATGGTTCTGGCACCCATGCGTG
>CAYQOI010000052.1:10156-12425 GCA_964419085.1 uncultured Cytophagia bacterium
TCGTATATGTCTTCAGAATTCAAATGTAGCTTCATGAGGCCAACTGTTTCACGTGAAACACGCGGTCTATTTCCCGATACAAAACCTGGAGAAGATGTTTCCCAGAATGTCCTCGGTGGTCACCTCGCCGATGATCTCCCCCAGCGCGTCCAGCGCCTGCCGAAGATCCAGCGCGATGAATTCCGCGGACATGCCGGCCTGCAGCGAAGCCAGGGCGCGCTGCAACCCATCCCGCGCTGCGCGCAACGCCTGCTGCTGGCGCAGACTGGTCACCACCGCGCCCTCCACCGCAACCGGTTCGCCCCCCAAGCCCTCCCGCAGAAGCGCGGATTCCAAGGCCTGAAATCCGAGATGTTCCTTGGCGGAAATCTTCAGCACCGGGTCGACCCCAACGAGCGTGCGCACCTCCTCCGGCTGCACCACACACGCCAGATCGATCTTGTTCACCGCAGCAATCACTCCCCGGCCGGCGTCTCCATTCCGAACCTCAAACACGCGGAGAACCAGATCCCGATCCGCACCGCCGAGAGGCGTGGTGCCATCAAACAAAAAGACGACGACATCCGCGGTCGCGATGTGGTCGAGGCTCCGCTGAACCCCGATGCGCTCCACGGGATCTGCGCTTTCGCGAATCCCGGCGGTGTCCACCACCCGAAACAGCACCCCGCGAATGTCAAGCTGCTCTTCCAGGCTGTCCCGCGTGGTGCCCGGAACCTCGGTGACAATGGCCCGCTCTTCCTTCAGCAGCGCGTTAAGCAAGCTGGACTTCCCGACATTGGGCTTGCCCACGAGCACGACCTTCGCCCCTTCGCGCAAAATCTTTCCGCGGCGGTAGGTCGCCAGAAACGCATCGAGGTCCGAGATGGTGGCCTCGATTTTCGTCTCCACCTCCTCGCGTTGGGCAAACTCCACATCCTCTTCCGCAAAGTCCAACTCCAGCTCCAACAAAGAGCAGATTTCGATCAAATCGGCCCGCAGCGTACGCACCCGCCGGGAGAGCGCTCCCTGAAATTGCGCCGCGGCCGCAGCCAGGCTCTGCGCAGTTTTGGCGCGGATGAGATCGTTTACGGCCTCGGCCTGGCACAGGTCCAGACGCCCGTTGAGAAAGGCGCGCTGCGTGAACTCCCCGGGCTCGGCGAGCCGCGCGCCCCGCTCCAGCAGCAACTCCAGAACCCTGTGCGTCAGATAGCGGCCGCCGTGACATCCGATTTCCACCACATCTTCCCGGGTGTAAGAGTGCGGCGCGCGAAACACCGTCACCACGGCCTCATCAAGAAAACCCGCAGGGACCGCGTCGGAGGCGCCCTGTTCCGGCACACGGATCTTGCCGAAGCAGGCCTTGTGGCTCTCCACCAGTTTGAGGGATTGTTTGCCCTCAAAGATCCAATCTGCGATCTCCACCGCCGAGGGGCCGCTCAGCCGCACCACCGCGATGCCACCCGTCCCCTCGGGGGTCGCGATCGCGGCAATCGTGTCATCCAAACCAGACATTTTGTATCCGAAAAAAAGAGCCCCACTGAGTACTGCTGTAGGGCTGCCGTAAGAAACCAGTGAGAGTTAACCTAAAACCTATTTTTGCTTGTAGTACCTCCCCCGGTAATCATGCTTTAGGCGACGCGGCTTGGCTTTGGTAGCCTTCTTGGCGCGCTCTTTGAGCTCCTCCTCCGTCGGCGGGTGGTAGGGCACAACCTTTTCCTGAATGATGGAAAACAGGTTGAAGAGCGCGTAGTAAAGATTGAGTCCCGACGGAAAGCGATTGAACAACAGCGTAAAGAAGAGAGGCATAAAATAAACCATCGCCTTCTGTTTGGGATCTTTCATGGTCATCTTCTGTTGAACAAACATCGTCACGCCCATAAAGAGTGGCAATATGTTCACCGTATCTCCGTACAACGGCAGAGAAAACGGTAGATGTGCGATGGTGTCCGGTCGAGACAGATCGTGGATCCAAAGAATGAACGGCGCCCCGCGCAACTGAATGGTGGTGCGAAACACATTGAACAACGCGATGAGCAACGGCCATTGCAGGAGCATGGGGATGCAGCCCCCAAGCGGATTGACGCCATGTGCCCGGTAGAGATTCATGATCTCTTGCTGCTTCTTCTGCGGGTCGTCTTTGTACTTCTCGTTGATCTCCTGCATCAAAGGCTGCAGCCGTTGCATTTCTTTCATCGACTGGTAGCTCTTCCGGGTGAGCGGAAACAAAAGGAGCTTGATGAGAATGGAGAAGATGACGATGACCCAACCGTAGTTGGGAATAATCTTGTAC
>CAYQOI010000053.1:0-12422 GCA_964419085.1 uncultured Cytophagia bacterium
AACTCATCGGTGATGAACTCACCGTTGACGGCATAGTTGGCACCGCCCGTTTTGGTCGTCACCTGGATGATGCCCGAGTTGGCGAATCCGTACTCTGCGTTGAATCCGCCGGTCTGCACCTGCACCTCCTCGATGGAGTTGTTGATGACCTCACCGGCGCGATTCTGGTTGAACGGATTGTTTTGCGAGACGCCATCCACGTAAAACTGAACCTCCTCGGGACGTCCACCGCGAACAAACAGCGTTCCACCCACCTGAACCACACCACTCTGCAATCCGGCAACGTTGGTGTAACCGCGCAACGGCAGGTTCTCGATCTGCTCGGCGGTGACGATGTGCACCTCGTTGGTGGCGTTTTTGTTCACCAGGGGACGTTCGGCCACGATCTCGATATCGCTGACCTCCAACGCCTCGCTGGGAAGCTCGAAGTTCGCTTCAGTGGTCAAACCGATACTGACGTGCACGTTGTGAATGGTTACCTCTTTGTAACCGATGAACGTCGCCTTTATGGAATAATCCCCGACTGGCACGTTCAGAATCACGTAGTTGCCGTTGACGTCAGTCGCAGCGCCCAGGCTCGTGCCCTCGATGACCACGTTGGCCCCTGGTAAAGCATCACCGGTCTCCCGGTCGACCACTTTGCCTGCAATCTTACCCGTTGTCTGGCCGAACAGGACCATCGGCACCAGAACCGCGACTAAGATCAACAAAAGCCTCTTGATCATAATTACCTCCCGAATTACTTGTAATTGAAATGGAAAATGAGAAGAAACTCCAGGACCCAACTTAAAACTCGCTTCACCTCCTTTCTCACGTGGGGTCCGTCACTGGTTACTTTAGCTGTTTTTTTGTATTCAAGGAAGAATAGGTAAAAAAGTACTCGTTAGTCCGCAAAGACTATGCCACACATTTGTGTGCAGAAATGGGAAAAAAAAGGATGCGTGTAACGCATTTAATTTAATTAGCTTAGAAAAACAACCGCAAAGGTGGGGGAAAACGCGTTTGTAAACGTTGTGCAATTTTTTTCACAAGATCGACAACAAAAAATTGCATAGAATCGGGGTGAACCCCATGACCGCCTCCGGGAGGCGGCATGGGGAAAAAAGAACAGAACAGTCAGCGGGACAGGAAAACCAGGTGCCGCGCGACAAAGTTGGTCGGCGAGCCAAAACGGAGCAAATACATCCCGTCAGGCACAGTTTTGCCGTCATTATCTGTGCCGTCCCACGACACAGAGCGCAGGCCAGGTTTTTGCCGCGCGTCCACCAGCGTCCGCACCAATTCACCGCGCAAATTGTGGACGCTCAAAACGATTTCCGCCTTTCTTTCCACAAGATAGCGGATTTCCGAATGTGGTTTCACCGGGTTGGGCAGGCAGGCCAGCGAGACCGGCGGGGTAAGTCCGCGGCCGCCGAGATGGGCCCCGCCGTGACGCTGGGGAGTCACGTCCGCGAGATTTCGGAAAAAGTAAAGCCCGCCGCTGTTGTCCCCCAGCAAGAGGTCCAGGTCGCCATCGTGGTCCAAATCGCCGAGCGCGGGACGACTGAACAGCCGGACCTTGAAACCGAACAGGTTGTCCGAGGCAAAGACCCATCGGGGCTTGGCTCCCTGTGCGCGGTTTTCGAAAAGCATCACCGTGCCGTGGTGCCCCCCCACCAGCAGGTCCAGATCGCCGTCACCGTCGATATCCGCGCACACCGGCTTTACCGTGAAAAGCCGATACCCCTCAATCACGTTTTGCTTCGCCGGCTGCCAGCGGGCCTGCCTGGCGCTGCCGACATTCTCGAAGTAACAGATGCCGTGGTTTTCAGACCCCATGAGCAGATCGAAATCGCCGTCGCTATCCACGTCCGCGAAGGAGGCAAACGCGATGGTGCCGCATTCCAAAGAATCGTAGTAATCGGTCACGAAATGCCAGCGCGGTTTGCGGCGATTGCCGTCATTGCGGTAAAACACCAGGCGACCCAACTTGCCCGCCTGAAACAGGTCGATATCGCCGTCGGCATCGATATCTACAAACGCGGCCGCGCGGCCGTTCTTCACCGGCACCCCGGAAAAATAACCCTTGACGCGTCTCCAGTCGGGTTCGCCCGCGCCGCCATCGTTGCGGAAAAAGTAAAGGCTGTCCGACCCTACGATGAGGTCCAGGTCGCCGTCGCCATCGGCATCGAGGAGATTCGGGGAACTCTGAAAGCCCACATCGAAGGTCTGAGATGCGAGCGTGTCCGGCACCGGCTGGAAGCGCCACTCAGACGAGGTGCCCTCATTGGCAAACAGAAAAATGTCCCCTCTGGCCGATCCCACCAGAAGGTCGGGATCGTCATCGTTGTCCCAGTCGGCAAACACCGGGGCGGTGACACGCCCCACCTCGATGAGCTCGAAGGTTTTGGTCATCAGTTCGAATTTCGGCGCGGCCGCGTTGCCCTGGTTCGCAAGAAACATAATGTTGCGGAGTTGCGTGCCGAAAAACAAGTCCACATCACCGTCCCCGTCGATATCGGTGAACGCGGGAAAAGTCAACGAACCGGCGTCGATGTCCATATACCGTTTGCTCTTGAGCACCCAATTCGCCTCCAGACCGTTGGGCTGGTTGGTGTAGTACAACAGATTCCCCTCGGCATTTCCCACGAACAGATCCAGATCACCGTCCGCGTCGATATCCACCAGCGCGGGTGCGCTCATGTCGCCCGCATCGATGATGTTCCCCACGCTATCCCGCAGGCGACCCACCCGGTTCCACAGCGGGCTCAGTACCGAACCGTCATTGCGAAAATATTCGATGCGGCCGTCGTACCGGCCCACCAGCAGGTCCAGGTCGCCATCGAGGTCGAGGTCACCCAGAGCCGGCGAGCTGTTGTCCCCCACGTCGATGCCGCCGTAAAAACAATCCACCAGCGTCCAATCGGGGTGCTCTGCGCTTCCGTCGTTGCGGTAGAAATTGATGGTGCCGTCGTATTCGCCCACGAACAAGTCCAGGTCGCCGTCCGCATCGATGTCTGCAAGCGCGGGCCGCGCCAACCCGATGCCGCCGGAATAGAAGTTCGCTACCATGCGGCCGTTTACCTTCGCTCCAAACTCCTGGCTCCACCCCTGCTCGCGACTGAGCATCACATCATCGAGAAAGACGCCCAACGCGGGTTTGCCTGCGGTGCTGGCAAACATGAACCCGATCCACACCTGCCCGGCCGCGAACGTCTCGGCCAATTCGGGATCGCGGTCGCTGAGCTCAAAGCGGTCCCAGCCCGGCGCGAGGCCGTTGACCCCGACGCCCCGAAACGTCTTGCCGTCTGCCGAGACGCCGAAAAAGAACAGCCCATCGCTTGCACCGGTCTCTACCGAGGCATAGAAACTGAGAAATGCGTGCTTCACGCCGGACAAATCGAATGGGCCGGCGATCATCCAGGTCAGGGTGTTCTCGGGAGAAACGCAATCGCTGTTCAGGGTGCCGTCGTCGAGGCTTTCGCCGCACCAGGCAGCATAGCTCCCGGAAAAGACGCGCGACCGGCTCTTGCCCCATTTGCCGCCCCCCGCGGCCCCCAAAGTCTGCCAGTTTTCCGAGGGAAAGGGCCCCTCGAAATCGTCGGCAAAGATTCTGAACTGTCCCGCAACCGGTTTTCTGGCAGGATGCCGAATGAACTGCGCGCTCAGCAGACCTTTGCGCAGTTGCTCATCCAGACGTACCTGCATGCGCCGGGCCCATAATTCGGCGCCGGCCGCACGCGGCAAGACCGGCTCGGACGACGTCACCTCCGCGCCCATCTGCTGGAAGAAATCCAATGCCCTGGCGTTAAGCCCGCGGTCGGAGACCACCTGTTTATAGAAAACGATGACAACGAAAACCAGAAGAACCGAAACAAGCAAGAATCCGTAACGTTTTTTCTTAGAGTCCATATTTCTTGATCTTATATCGCATGGTTCGCAGGCTGATGTCGAGCAGTTTTGCTGCCTCGGACTTGTTTCCCCCCACCTGCTCGATAGCCTGCAGCAGAATTGCCTTTTCGGCCGCCTCGATTTTCTCCTTGTAGGTCTCAGCCGAATTGTTCAAAAATCCGAGTTGTGTGGCCCGTTGCTTCTTTTTCAGCATGGAGAAGGGCAGATGTTCAGGCAAGATGGTCGCGCCCTCACCCAGAACGATGGCATTCTCCATCGCGTTTTCCAGCTCCCGGATGTTCCCCGGCCAGTTGTAGTCCAGACACACCTTGACCGCTTCATCCGAAATGCTGGGCGGCGGGATCTTGTTTTCCATGCTGACTTTCTTGATGAAATGATCGATGAGCAGCGGGATATCTTCTTTGCGCTCCCGCAACGGCGGAAGCACGATGGGAATCACGTTGAGACGATAGTACAAATCTTCGCGAAACCTCCCCCGTTCGATGGCTTCTTCGAGGTTCCGGTTGGTGGCGGTGATCACCCGCACATCCACATCGACGGTTTCGGTGCCTCCCAGCCGGGTGATCTGCTTTTCCTGTAGCACGCGCAGCAGCTTGATCTGGACACCCTCGGAGATATCGCCGATCTCGTCCAAGAAAATGGTGCCGCCGTGTGCCAACTCGAATCGACCCTTTTTACGGCTGCCCGCGCCGGTGAAGGCCCCCTTTTCATACCCGAACAGCTCGCTTTCCAGAAGCGTCTCGGGAAAGGACGCGCAACTGATCTCCACCAGAGGCCCATTCGCGCGCGCGCTATTATAATGAATCGCGCGCGCCACCAACTCCTTGCCGGTCCCGCTCTCGCCCCGGATCAGCACGGTGGAGTGGGTCTTGGCAACCTTGACGATGGTCGCGAAAACCTGTTGCATGATCGCGCTTTTCCCCACGATGTTCTGGAAGCTGTAGGTGGACTTCACCCGCTTCTTCAGCTCGGTGTTCTCTCGCTGCAGGTGCTGCTCACCGATGGCTTTCTCGATGATCACAAACAGCTCGTCGAGATCCAGCGGCTTGGTGAGGTATTCGTACACACCCTTTTTCATGGCCTCCACAGCATCTTTGACCGAGCTGTACGCGGTCATCACGATGGTTTTCAGATCCGGCGCCAACGGAACGGACCGCTCATAAAGCTCCATGCCATCCATGTCCGGCATCTTCAGATCCGTCAGAAGAATGTCGAAGCCATCTTTCTCCAGCGCCTTGAGCGCCTTCCTGGCACTTTCCACGCCTTCGACTTCGTACCCTTCCTGGCTCAGAATCTCCATCAGACCCGATAGCGTGTTCCGGTCATCTTCAACGATCAAGATCCTTGCCATGGCTCAATCTCTGTGCTTCAAAACTTCCGGGTTGATCAAGTTCTCCGCCTCGCCGTGCAGCAAATACTTCTGCAGGCAGTCCGCGATCACCTCGGCCACGCGCTCCTGCGCCTCCACCGTGCTGGCCCCCAAATGAGGCGTGGCTACGACATTCGGCAGGTGCAACAGCGGATTCTCGCGCGGCGGCTCCTGTTCGAACACGTCCAGCGCGGCGCCCGCGACCCGCCCGCTCTTCAGCGCCTCCAGCAGCGCGGCCTCGTCGATGATGCTCCCGCGTGCGGCATTGACAAGACGCAGCCCGGGTTTACAGATGCGGAACTGCTCACGGCCCAGGAGATATTTCGTCTCACCGGTGACCGGCGCGTGCACCGAAACGAAATCGCTCTGCTGCAGCAATTCATCCAGCTCGCACCGGCGCACGCCGGTTTCCACAAAAACGCGCAGCTCGATGAGCGGGTCCACGGCGAGGACATGCATCTGGAACGCCTGCGCCCGTTTGGCCACCTCGCGTCCGATGCGACCCAGACCGATCAAACCCAGCGTCTTGCCGTAAAGTTCCACGCCCTGAAACGCCTTGCGCTCCCATTTGCCCGCGAGCAGACTGGCCTGCGCCCGGGGAATTTGGCGACAGAGTGCCAGCAGCAGCGCAAACGTGTGCTCCACCGCCGCGATGGTGTTGGCGGAAGCCGCGTTCAAAACCGCCACGCCGGCCGCAGTGGCCGCGGCGACATCGATGTTATCCACGCCGGTGCCGGCCCGCGCGATCACCTTCAACTTGCGCGCCCGCGCGATCACCTCGGCGGTGACTTTGGTCGCGCTGCGCACCACCAGCGCGTCGACGTCCTCCACCAACTCCAGCAGTCGCTCAGGCGGCAACCCCGGCTCGTAGTGCAGATCGAAGCCCGCTTGCTGCAACCGCCGGACGCAGATCTCCGAAACAGAATCGCAAATCAGGATGCGGTGTGTTGTGGTTTGCGAAGCCGCGACCATCTACTTTTCCATGAAAACCGTTTGAACAGCATATACACCGGCGCCATGCTCGAAATTCCAGCCAAAATCC
Organism: uncultured Cytophagia bacterium; assembly: GCA_964419085.1. Classification (GTDB taxonomy): domain Bacteria; phylum Zhuqueibacterota; class Zhuqueibacteria; order Oceanimicrobiales; family Oceanimicrobiaceae; genus CAYQOI01. The sequence continues at coordinate 6,303 of CAYQOI010000053.1, forward strand.
GCCAGCGCCATCTCCAGAGCCGAGGCCATCGCGATCATGTCCAGGGAGTCGTAGTAGCCCATGTGAGCGATGCGAAAGATCTTGCCTTTGAGATGGGCCTGCCCCCCGGCGACGGTGATGCCGTATTTTTCCAGCAGGTGGCGCACAAACGCGAGCCCGTCGATGGAGTCCGGGACCTTCACCGCAGTGAGCGAATCGGACGGCGACTTGGCGAAGAGTTCCAGCCCCAGCGCCTGCACGCCCTGACGGGTGGCGTGGGCAAGCAGCGCATATTTTTCCCAGAGATTTTCCAACCCCTTTTCCCGAATCATTCTCAGCGCTTCCCGCAATCCCATAAAAAGCGTGATCGCGGGCGTCCACGCGGTGGTGAGATTCTCCTGCGCCTTCTTCTCCTTCCGCAGGTCGAAGTAGAACTTCGGCAGATCCGACGATTCGGTCTTGGCCCACGCCCGTTCGTTGAGCGCCACCACGCCCAGTCCCGGCGGGATCATCAGGCCCTTCTGGGAACCGGTGACCGCAACATCGATGCCCCACTCGTCCATTTTGAACGGCAGCACCCCGGCCGAGGTGATGGAATCCACCACCAGCAAAGCATCTGACCTCTCCTTTACCGTGCGCGCGATGGTTTCGATATCCGCAGCCACGCCGGTGGAGGTCTCGCTGTGGGTCAGGAACACCGCCGCGGTTTTGGGATGGGCCTTTAGAAAGGCCTCGATCTCCTCCGGCGCCACTGCCTCACCCCACGGCACCTCCAGGGTGTGCGTCTGCACGCCGTAGGTGCGGCAAAGTTCTCCCCAGCGTTGACCGAACTTGCCGCCGGCGACCGTCAAGACCTGGTCGTCGCGGGAAAGCAAATTGACCACACAGGCCTCCATCGCGCCGGTGCCCGATGAGGTCAGCGGCAGCACCTCGCCTTCGGTCTGGAAAAAGTATTTGAGGTCTGCGATGACCTCCTCGAAGATCTTCTTGAACTCCAGACCGCGGTGGTGCATCAGCGGGGTAGACATCGCGATTTGGACCCGCTCAGGAACCTGGGTCGGTCCGGGTGTGAACAGCCTTGCGCGCATCCTACTTCTCCAACATTTTTGCGATTTCAGACCAGAGTTCTTTTTTGCCTGTTCCGGTCACCGATGAAAATGGAATAATCGCACCATCAAGTGTCTTCATCTGCTTTGTCAGGGCCGCGAGTTGCCGGCCCAGCGCCCCCCGTGAGAGCTTGTCCGCCTTGGTGGCAACGACGATTTTCGCCAGCCGCAGGTCATCGAGCCACTGGTGCAACTGAAGGTCCAGAGGCGTCGGCCCGATGCGGCTGTCGATGATGGAGACCACCGCGGCCACACGGGTGCTCGCCTGCAAGTACGCCTCGATGAGCTCCCGCCACCGCCGCTGCTCCTGCCGCGAGACCCTGGCGTACCCGTAGCCGGGTAAATCCACAAAATAAAAGTTACGATTTATTTTAAAATAATTCAAGTGGCGGGTTTTACCGGGAGTTCCGCTGATCTTGGCGAGCTTCCTGCGGTTGAGCAGACAGTTGATGAGGCTGGATTTGCCGACATTGGAACGGCCGGCAAACGCAATCTCCGGCAACGGTTCGCGCGGGATCTGGCTCAGGTCCACCACGCTTTTTATAAACTCCACGGAAGTGATTTTCATACGTGCTGCACATCAATGGGACGGATTTGGGTCAGAGCAGCGTTTCCTTCAGGACCTCAGGCATGCTCTCTACGGTGACGATCTTCAATCCCTTCTTCACCTGCTCACTGATCTCGGTCAGCTCGTGAGCGTTTTCCGCGGGGATAATCACGGTCTTGATTCCGGTGCGTTTGGCCGCGAGCAACTTCTCGTTCAGCCCGCCCACTGCAAGCACATTGCCGCGCAACGTGATCTCCCCGGTCATGGCCACACCTTTTTTCACCATCCTGCCACTCAGGGCGGAGATCAGTGCGACGGCAATGGTGATCCCCGCGGAAGGACCGTCCTTGGGCGTGGCGCCTTCCGGCACGTGGATGTGGATGTCTTTGTCCTTCCAGAACTGGCCCTTGATCCCCAGCGTGTTCGCGTGCGCCCGGGCATAGGACAGCGCGGCTCGGGCCGACTCCTGCATCACGTCTCCCAGTTTTCCGGTGAGGGAAAGATTTCCTTTCCCGTTCATCAGGTTCACCTCGATCTGCAGAATGTCGCCGCCGTACTGCGTCCAGGCCAGCCCCAGCGCCGCGCCCAGCATGTTTTCGTGTTGGAGATGGCGTTCCGGGAATTTCGGGACGCCCAGGTACTCGGCCACGTTTTCCGCGGTGATGACCACCTTTTCGCCCTTGCCGTTCTTTACGATCTGTTTGGCCACCTTGCGACAGATGCCTGCCAGCTCGCGCTCCAGATTCCGCACGCCCGCTTCCCGGGTGTACTCCCGAATGATGCGCACGATCGCGGATTTCTGAACCTGGAGGTCTCCGCGGCGCAGCCCATGCTGTTTCAACAGCTTGGGAATCAGGAAGCCTTTGGCGATTTCCACCTTCTCATGCTCCAGGTAACCGGGCAAATCGATGACCTCCATCCGGTCGCGCAGCGCCTCGGGAATCTGGCTTTCCAGATTGGCGGTGGTGATAAACAGGACGCGGGACAGATCGTAGTCGACCTCCAGATAGTGGTCGTTGAAGCAGCGATTCTGCTCCGGGTCCAGCACCTCCAGCAGTGCGGCCGACGGGTCGCCGCGGAAATCCATGCTCATCTTGTCCACTTCATCCAGCAAGAAAACCGGATTGACGGTCTTGGCTTTCTTCATGCTCTGAATGATCTTGCCGGGCATCGAGCCGATGTAGGTGCGCCGATGTCCTCGGATTTCGGCCTCGTCGCGCACGCCGCCCAGGGAGATGCGCACAAAGTTTCGGCCCATGGCCCGGGCCACGGATTTGCCCAGCGAGGTTTTCCCCACGCCCGGAGGCCCCACGAAGCAGAGAATGGGACCGCGGATGTTTTTCGAAAGTTTCAGCACCGCCAGATGTTCCAGGATGCGCTCTTTGGGTTTCTGGAGACCAAAATGATCCGCGTCCAGAATCTTGCCCGCCTGTTCGATGTCGAGGTTGTCCCGGGTTTTCTTGTACCACGGTACATCCAGCAGCCAGTCGAGGTAATTGCGCACCACGGTGGCTTCCGGAGAAAACGGCGGTGTCATGCGCAGCTTGTCCAGCTCCTCGTAGGCCTTTTCCTCCGCATCCTCCGGCATTCTCGCCTTCTTGATGCGGTCGCTGAGATAGGCAAACTCCCCGTTGATCTCGCCGTCTTCCCCTAGCTCTTCCTGGATGGCCCGCAATTGCTCTTGCAGATAGAGATTGCGCTGCGATTTATTGATTTTGCCGCGCACCTTCTCCTCGAGGTCGCGTTCCAACCGCAGAATTTCCATTTCCGTTTCGAGAATCTCGATGAGCTGCAGAAGCTGGCGCTCCACCGACACATTTTCCAGCAATTTCTGGCGTGTGTAGACATCGCGCTGAATGTGCGAAGAGATCAGGTCGGCGAAGCGCTGGGGGTGCTCCACCCGCTCGATGCTGAGAAACACCTCGTCGGGGAGATTCCGATTGAGGCGCACGTAGTCTTTGAACAAGCTGGCGACCCGGCGCATCTTGGCTTTCACCTCAGGCGTCAGGGCTTCATGCTCTTCGTACAGCTCGATGTGCCCCTCGAAGTGCTCTTCTCCCGCCAGAAAGCGCTTGATGCGTCCCCGGACGATTCCTTCCACCAGCACCTTCATCAGGCCGTTGGGCAACTTCAACACTTGCAGCACGCGCGCGACCACCCCGACCCGGAAGAGATCGCGTCTTTCCGGCTCCTCCACGGCCACATTTTTCTGGGTGGAGAGGAAGATCAGTTTGTCCATCATCATGGCTTCCTCGATGGCCTTGACCGAACTCTCCCGCCCCACCAACAAAGGATAGATCATATAGGGAAAAATCACGATTTCTTTGAGCGGCAGGATGGGTAGCCGCGGGCTCACTTCGATGATTGTCCCGTCACGAACAACTTTTTGCATGTCGATTGACTCGCTCCAAAACTAAAAAATCTCCCTCCCGGTTCAAACCGACTGGAGGAAGATTCTCGTTGAATAATTGAGATCGCGATGCGGGCTCAAGCCGTTTTCTTGACCTCTCTGAATGTATACGTCGGTTGGCTTTTTCCCAACACGTAGTCTTTGGTAATCGTACAGTGTTTGATATCGCTGCGCGAAGGCAGTTCGTACATCAACTCCAACATCACATCTTCAAAAATCGACCGCAATGCACGTGCGCCGGTGCCGCGTTTTTTGGCCAATCCCACGATGGCTTTCAGCGCGTCGGGATGAAATTCCAATTCCACGTCATCCATCTCGAAGAGGCGCTTGTACTGCTTGGTGAGCGCGTTTTTCGGCTTCAGCAGGATATCCAACAGCGCAGCCTCGTCCAGTTCCTCCAGCACCGCAATCACCGGCAGCCGGCCGATGAGTTCGGGGATCAACCCGTATTCCAGCAAATCTTCCGGCTCCAGATAGCGCATCAGATTGCCGTTGCGGTCCACGATCTTTTTCTTCAACTCTGCGCCGAAACCGATGTTGCGTTTGCCCAACCGACGGTTGATGATCTCCTCCAGTCCCACAAACGCACCGCCGCAGATGAATAGAATGTTCTTGGTGTTGATGTTGATGAGATTCTGCTCGGGATGCTTGCGTCCGCCCTTGGGCGGCACCGCAGCAGTCGTGCCTTCCAGAAGCTTGAGCAGCGCCTGCTGCACACCCTCGCCGGAGACATCCCGCGTGATAGACGGGTTGCCATCCTTTCGGGTGATCTTGTCGATCTCATCGATATAGACGATGCCCTTCTCGGCCTTCTCTACGTCGTAATCCGCGGCCTGCAGCAACCGCACCAGGATATTTTCCACGTCCTCGCCCACATACCCCGCCTCGGTGAGCGTGGTCGCGTCCGCGATGGTAAAGGGAACCTGGAGAAACTTCGCCAGCGTTTGGGCCAGCAACGTCTTACCCGTACCCGTGGGGCCCACCAGCAGAATGTTGCTCTTCTCCAGCTCCACGTCGTCGAGAGAATCGTAGGACTTGATGCGCTTGTAGTGATTGTAAACCGCTACCGCGAGATTCTTTTTGGCGAACTCCTGACCGACCACGTAGTCATCCAGGGCTTTCTTGATGTCCGCGGGGAGGAATTCCTGATTCTCGGCCGAGCGGCCCCGGCGAAGAAAATCTTCTTTGATGATTTCGCCCGCGCTTTTGACACATACGTTGCAGATGTACACATCCGGCCCGGTCACGATGCAATCAACCTGATTGGAATTCTTGCCGCAAAACGAGCAGATGTACAGTCGCTCTTTGTTGTCCTTGTTCGCCACTCTGTCTCGGGCTCCTACTTCTCGCGCGCTTTGGAGTTTTTCTGTTTCGCCAGTCCTTTGCGGTCGATCACGTCATCGATGATTCCGTACTCCTTTGCCTGGTACGCAGACATAAAAAAGTTCCGGTCGGTATCTTTGGCGATCTTTTCGATGGGCTGGCCGGTGTGATACGCGAGAATCTCGTTGAGCTTCTCGCGCATGGTCAGGATCTCCTTGGTGTGGATCTCGATGTCGGTGGCCTGCCCCTGGGCACCGCCCAACGGCTGGTGGATCATCACCCGGGCGTGCGGCAAAGCAAAACGCTTGCCTTTGGCCCCGGCTGCCAGCAATACTGCACCCATGCTGGAGGCCTGTCCCATGCAGTAGGTAACCACATCGGGACGCACGTGCTGCATGGTGTCGTAGATCGCCAGACCCGCAGTAACATAGCCGCCAGGGGAATTGATGTAAATGGAAATATCCTTATCCGGGTCTTCGGCTTCCAGAAAAAGCATCTGTGCGATGGCCAGACTGGCCACATTATCATCGATGGCGGTGCCGATGAAGATAATCCTTTCTTTCAGCAACCGCGAAAAAATATCGTATGCCCGCTCGCCACGTCCTGTTTGCTCAACAACAACCGGTACTAGTCCCATCTTCTACGGTCTTTCTATCAAGAGTTACTGGAAAGGGCAACCTGCTGCCTTGCCTTCTCGAGATCTTTTCTCGTCACCTTTTTCTCTTTTATCTTCGCATGCTCCTCAAGGAATTCGA
>CAYQOI010000054.1:0-6876 GCA_964419085.1 uncultured Cytophagia bacterium
AGTCCGCGGCGCCGAATATCTGGCCGAATCTCGCGGTTTGCGCCTCCGGGCCCAGAGCGGCCTTGCCGTTGAAGTACAGGCCGAACAACGTGACCAGGATTACCAGGCCGATGGGAATCAACGCGTTGGCGGAACGGAGCGGCGTGCCTTCATCCGCGATCATGTCCAGAGAGGTGCTGTCCGCAATGGGCTGGGCCCCATCCCGCAACACCTTTCCCGAGGTCACGGCCCGCCTTTCGGCCGTGTACATGGGGCCAAAATCCCGAAGCGTCACCCCGAGGAGGAAAACGAAAACGATGGCCAGAATGCTGTAGGTGGCGTACGGAATGGACTGGATGAAGATGTTGTAAGCGTTGTGTTCCAATTGCATGCTGTTGAATGCCTGGTCGATAAGGCCGATCTGAAAACCGATCCAGGTGGAAATGAGCGCGATGGAGGCCACGGGCGCCGCGGTGGAATCGACGATGTACGACAGCTTTTCCCGCGAGATCTTCAGCCGGTCCGTAAACGGCCGCATGGTGTTGCCGACGATCAGCGTGTTGGCGTAATCGTCGAAGAAGATAAACAACCCCATCGCCCAGGCCGCAAGCTGCCCGCCGCGGCGATTGTTGGCCAACTTGGAGAGCTTTTCGACAATGCCCTGGGTTCCGCCCGCCTTCGCGATGACGCCCACCATCCCACCGAGCGTCAGGCTGAAGATCAGGATCGCGGCGTGGTCGGGATCCGCAAGGGAATTGATCAAATAGGTGTCCAACGTCCGCATGAACCCGAGAAAGGGATTGTAATCGTGGATGAAAAGCGCGCCCAACCAGATGCCGGCAAACAGAGAGATCAGCACCTGTCGGGCCGCGAAGGCCAATGCGATGGCAAACAGCGGAGGCAGCAGACTGAGGATCCCGGGGATGACCCGCAGATGCGCGCTTGCGCTTATGCCGCCGGCTTCGACGGTGATTTCATGAGAGCCTGTCTTCTGGAGAACCGCGTTTGCGATCACGAGTTGGCCGTGCTCAAACTTGAAGGCCTGTTCCATGGGTACCACACCGGCTTCGGTTTTCTGAGAAACGCCGTGGAACCTGGCGGTGCCCTCGAAGCTTTTGATCCGCAAGCCGTCTTCGTTTTGCGCCTCCACCTTCAGGTTGAACGGGACGCCCTGAAGCGCGAGGTTCGGCAGATGGAGCGCTAGCGTGGTGGGTTGTTGGGTGGTGTGGGTACTGTCTGGCGAGATTTGTGCTGCAACGGAGGCAGCGAAGAGGCAAAGGAACGCTGCCGCTAAACCGAAACGTGCTTTTTTCCCTATCATCGTCTCCTGAGTTGAATTTGAGGGGAAGTATAAGAAAATCTCGCCAGAAAGTAAAGGAAATTCTCGTATGCTTCCGGCGGGCTGGTTGTCTCTCCGCGTCTTCCGTGCGAAAGCCGCCATCTGACCGATTGGAAGAAACGATGTTTGGCCAACGACCAGGATGGCAGGCTTCAAACGGAGTCAGCGAAGGAGATTCCCTCGAGGTGGGAAGCCCTCGGAAAGTTAGACGACTCTGATTTGATTAAACGGTGTTTGGCTCTCGATTGACCTTGAACTTGAACACGTCAGGTCTGGCATAGTGACCGGCGGCGTCAAACATCCTTTTTGACGCGGTGACAAGATCGAGGTCGATGTCAGCGTAGATGATCTCTTCTTTCATTTCCACCGGACCCGCGATAACCTGACCTTTTGGGTTGACGATACAACTGTTTCCGGAATTGATCCATTCTCTTCCTTCGGGATAGGCTTTCTTGAATTCGTACCGGTCCGGAATGTCTTTCATACGAATGGCCATGCAGCAACTGACCACAAAGATGCCGCCTTCTCTGGCGATGTGCCTTAAACTCAGGAGCCAGTTTTCGCTCTTGTCCCAGGTGGGGGCGGCAAGGATTTGCGTCCCTTCGGCGTACATCGCATATCGGGCAAGGGGCATGTAATTCTCCCAACAGATCAACCCGCCGAGCTTCGCAAACGGCGTGTCAAAAACATGCAGCGTGCTCCCGTCGCCCTGTGCCCAGACCAAACGCTCACCGCCGGTGGGCATCAGTTTCCGATGTTTGCCCATGATATTTCCCTGGTCGTCGATAAACAAAATGGTGTTGTAGAGACTGGAATTGCTCGCCTCTGTATTGCGTTCGTGCATGCCCATCACCACATGAATTTTAGCGTTTTTCGCAGCCCGGCAAAGTTGGTTTGTTGTCTCGTCGGGAATGGAAACTGCATTCCGCACCAACTCTGTGTATAAGTCGTTCAATACCGCGCCATGGCTGTTGGGAACGACCCACACCCAGTCCGGATAGCCCGAAATAAACACTTCGGGAAAGACCACCAGTTTTGCGCCGTCCCGGCCGGCTTGCGCGATGAGGGTACACGCCTTTTCTACTGTTTCTTTGCGATTAAGAAAAACCGGGGCTGCCTGGGCCGCAGCGATTTTGAATACGGTTTGATTCTGACTCATGCTCACTTTCACTCCTTTCCTCTATGAGGGGATTCAAGAACTACGGACGGCAACCGATGTCCGCAAGACCAGTTTTTCAGCTGCCATTTGTCCATTTTATAAGGGGCTGCACGTATTCACTGTAAGGTTTATAAAGAAATCCGTGTCCATTGTTCAGGGTTAGTTTTGTTTCTTTGAACCCCGAGTTGGCCCTGAGATAACCTGGCTCACCCGGAGGCGGCCGACGCGCCCCTGCGCAACGCTGAAACTCGCTGAATGTAAAGGAAAGGTCGCAAAGGCGAGTTTGTTGCGTTGAACCGAATTTGCGCACCCGGCACGGGCCTGAACCCCGTTGGACAGCTTATCCCGCGGGATGAACTGATGACGTGCAACTCCTCTGCATGGGGAAGCCTTGGTATCCAAAGATACGACAAGGATTAAAGAAAGGCAACCACAAAACTTCTGTCAAATACATTAGGGAATGTTTGACGGGCAGAAATGGCATCCGGCGCCGCGGTGCCTGCACGCTGCAGTGAGACGGGCGGTTCCTCAGCTTCGTTTGTCATATAGCTGGTCTGCAAGCGTTTTGATTTTCGAGCACAGGGCCAGCCGTTCCAACCAGCCCGCGGGGATGGCCGTTTCGCCGTAGTATGCTCCGGCGACCTGTCCGCATACGGCCGCGGTGGTGTCGGCATCTTCTCCCAGATTGGCCGCCATGAGAATCGCCTCCTCGAAGCTGTCCGCGCGCATGAAGCACCACATGGCCGCTTCGAGGCTTTCTACGACGTAGCCCGACCCACGAATCTCCGCCTCCGACTTTGTCCGGTAGTCTCCTCGGGCAATCGCTGCGATTTTTTCCTCTCCAGAAAAAGACTGGCGGTCACCGAGCGCGACGTCCTCTTTCGTCTTCCCCTGGAATGCCCGGCAGAGGATGCGTGCAAGCAGGCGACAGGCATCCACACACTCAGCCGCTCCGTGGGTCGTGCGGGAGCTCTCCGCCGCGTATCGTTCGGCCGCTTCCACATCCGGGAAGAAGAACATCGGGATCGGCGCCAGTCGCATGATACATCCGTTTCCCGCGCGTTGCGGATCTGTGGAGCCGGCGAAAGGCTCGCCGGTTTCGCGGAAGCGCTGAAGCGCGAGAGATACCGTGGTCCCGATGTCGAAGCACGTTCCGGTGCTGCCCAGATAGCCCTGTTCGGCCCAACGGCAGTAGCGTTCCATCTGGTCCCGCGCGTCGAACCCGTTGCACTCTATCAGACTCGTGGCGAGGCAAAGGGCCATGGACGTATCGTCGGTCCATTGCCCGGGCCGGAGACCGAAAGGCCCACCGCCTGTCATGTCGCGCAGGGGTTCGAACGATCCCCGGGGTTGAAACTCAACGGTCGTGCCCACTGCGTCGCCGGCGGCCAAACCTAGCAGGCAGCCCCGGAATCTTTCTCGTGTGTCCATTGTTGTTCTTTGCGGTCACGCCGTAGCGTGAGAGGCCATCTTGCTGGCTAATTCAGAAAATATGGGTTCACGGTCGATTCCTGCGAGCTTGTCTTTCAATCAGGAGGAATCTTCCTTGCGGTTTAAGTCCTTGCTTACCCCAAAAAGATTCCTCCGGAAGGACAGGCAATTGTGAATTACTCAGGCTCTTCGATCGCCCGATCCGGCCCTGCACCAACGTCTGCTTTTTCTCCGGTCCTAAGCATGATATCTGTCCTCGCCCCATTTCAGCGGATTCTCCATGATATATTTTCGAATACGGTTCAAATCGTTTTCGTTTCTGATGATGTGTTCGTAATAATTGCGTTGCCAAACCGGTGTGCCGGATGTGTGGCGCAATTCGTTGATACGTTTGGCGGACAACATCTTGAACCGGCCTATCAATTTGGGCAACGCCATATTGCGCCGTTCTCGAACGGACATCCGTAGGGGCGATTCATGAATCGCCCCTACGGATGCGGTGAACACCAGGATGGCGTGCATGTGGTTTGGCATAATCACATATTCATCCAACTCGACATGGGGAAAACGGGTGCCAATATCCATCCACATTTGGTCTGCGGTTTTGCCGAATTGGTTTAATGCCAATTCCCCACGGATGATTTCGCCGAACAAACATTCCCGGTTATGGGTACAAAGGGTGACAAAATAAGCGCCGGCCCGGGAATAATCGTAATTTTTTAACCGAATGGACCGGCGGTGATGGATGTCGGGATTGTATGTCATGCCCCCTCTACAAGCCGGATCTGCTTCTTGCTCAGGCGATCAGGCTGGGACCATCCTGAGAGATCTAGAAAACTGTAAGACTAAATTAGGTTTACGCGCAAAGTTGTACAAGCCCGAAAACCAAAGAAACAATCGTGCGTATTTTTTTCAAGAGATTTCTGCTTGCAACGCCAAGGTCCCTGTCATTCAAGTTGTCCCCGTAACTGAGTGGAACGAAAAGAAAAGACGGATCGTGACCAATGTTGAGATAGAACCGGACTCGGCCAACGGCTTTTGGAAAAAGGCCGTGGCAGATTGCTTACAAACGCGTCCCATCGACCACCGGCACAGACTCAGGAAGATTCGCGGGAAGCTTGATGACGACACGGTGCGAAAGATCGATGTGGCGCTGAAGAGAGTTTTTGATTTGGAGTGAAATTGTGTTCAGGTAGAGGCAGAGTTCTGAGGATTGGTAGAAGAATAGAAATCAAACGTTGAACGCACTTGACCCCTCGGAGGAATCAAGTTAGCGTTTAACTATCTCAACCATATCGTCGTAGGATTTCGCGCAAGCCGGTGTCGTTTGCGACTACTTTTTGTACATAGCGGCACAAATTCTGATAAGCTTTTTTCAAACCAGGCTGGTATTCCAAAACTTCTTTATTCTCGCATATTCTCAATATTTTACTTTCTAAGCTCTCGACATGAATGTCGAGTTACGTTCTGTTGACTACCCTTTTTGGACAGCCCAGTGCCATTAGCAAACGCTCATTTTCAAAACGCAACCGGGAGACTCATAGCCAGGACTTAAACAGCAGACAAGACTCCTCCTGAGTGACAAACGAGCTCGCAGGAATCGACCGTAGATGCCCATTTGTGGATTATTCGGGTTGGTCAAAAAAGTTCGTCCAGAAACCTTTTGGGGGTTCGTCGTCGATCTGCGCCCGGCCATCTCGGACGTAGTCCAGATTTCCGCAAAGTGAATCTACCTTGCGGTGCGGTCCCCCAACCAATTTCACGAATTCTGTTGACAATGATGAAAATTTGGTCTATATTCTGAATCATTGGTCATTCTGGTGAAAACCGGGTTAAATCACCGTTCCCTCGGAGTTTGGATGCTCAAAGAAATCGACCGCAATTTGCCCAGAAAGGAAAGAGAGAAGCGCTACAAACGCCGCGAGATCTTGATGGCCGCGCTGAAGGTGTTCGCCCAAAAGGGGTACGAACAGGCCAACATCGAGGAGGTGGCGGTCGCCGCGGAGTTCAGCAAGGGCGCGCTGTACAATTACTTTTCGCACAAAGAGGAGATGTTCACCGCTCTGTTGCAGGAAGGCTTTGCCGATTTCGAAGAGATCGTGCAGGCCGCGATGCGCAGCGACCTGCCGGTGCGGGAACAGTACAGGACGTTCGCCCTGCGCACCCTGCAGTACTTCGACGAAAATCCCGACTTCTTCACGTTGATCATCAAAGAAAATCTGCAGATGAAGATCAAGCTCCTGAGCCGGTTCCGGGAGCAGTTCGCGTCAAAACGCGCCGCGTTGATCGAACAGATGGCCGAGCCGCTCAGGCGAGGCATCAAGCAGAGGAAGATCCGAGACATCGACCCGGTGCAGTTGGTGGAGGTTTTTTGGAACATCATCTTCGCCTTCTTGTTGCACAGCCGCTGTGCCGAGGACAAGCCCGCCATGGAAAAGGATGTGGATGCCATCGTGGCGATCTTTTTTGACGGAATCGAATTAGCGTAAGCCAAAAGGAAAAGTAGGACGGTCATGATTCATAGTCACAAGCTCAAGATGATAGTCGCAGCCGGCGCGGTGGTGCTGTGGGCCGGTCTCGCGTTTGCCCAGGATTCCGACGGCGTGACCACGCTCGATCTCAAGACCGCGGTGGACCTGGCGATGCAGCTCAATCCCAATCTGAAAATCGCGCGAGATCGGGAGGACCAGGCCGCGGCCCAAATCCGTGAGGTGGCGGCCGGCGCGCTGCCGCAGATTTCCCTTTCCACCAACTACTCGCGCAACCTCAAACGGCCCGCGTTCTTCTTCAAATTAGGCGAGGAGGTGCGCAGGATCGAGATCGGCTCGCAGAACTCGTATGTGGGCAACGTGCTGTTCGAACAGACGATTTTCAGCAACGGCCAGCTCGGCGTGTCCAAGGCCCGCAGGATCGCCAGCCTCTTTTCCGAGGTCAGTTTCGAGGGCACCCGCCTTTCCAAAGACGAGGT
>CAYQOI010000054.1:6886-12348 GCA_964419085.1 uncultured Cytophagia bacterium
GCGTTCTACACCGTGCTGCTGGCCGAGCGGGTGGCGGAGGTCATGCAGGAGACGCTGGCGCAGACCCAGGCGCACCATGACAACGTCAAGAAGCTGGTGGAAAAGGGCGTGGCCGCGCAGTTCGACCTGCTGCGGTCGGAGGTGGAGGTGGCGGACGCGCAGGCTGCGCTCATCGATGCACAGAATGACCTCGACCTCGCGGAAGCGGGCCTGAAGAACGCCATCGGCCTGCCGCTGGACAAGCCGGTGAAGGTGAACGGTGACCTGGACTTTCAGCCCGTTCCGGATACGGTCTTGGCGCAACGCGCGCAAGACGCGCTGGCAAATCGCCCGGAGATGCGGCAGCTCAAGTACCAGTTGGAGATGGCGCGGCTCAACGCTTCCATCCAAAAAGGTTCCCGGTTTCCTTCTCTGTCGTTGACCGGCACCTACCAGTTTCAGGGCCAGTCGTCCGACTTCCAGTTCGGGCCCACCGAACGCAGCACGAGTTTTGTGGCCGGGCTGGGGCTGCGCTTCAATATCTTCGACGGCTTCGCCACCCGTGCCCGCATTCAACAGGCACAATCGCAAGCCAACGAGGTCTTGCACCAGATGGAGCAGGTGAGCCAGCTTGTCAAGGTCGAGGTGAAGCGTGCGACCTTGCGGATGAAATCCGCGCGGCAGCGCATCGCGGCCCGGGAAAAAAGCGTGGCGCAGGCGCAAAAGGCGTTCGACATCGCGGAGGTGCGCTACAACAACGGCGTCGGTACCCAGTTGGAGCTTTCGGACGCGCGGCTCGCGCTGAATCGCATGAAGATCAATTACCTGCAATCTGTCTACGATTACAACATCGCGTATCTGGAGTGGCAGAAGGCGGTGGGGATTATCGAATAAGAATTCTGGAGTTTGAACATGAAACGGATCGTAATCGGCGTTTTGGCACTTTTTCTGGTGGGCATGGTGGGCTATCGGGTGATCACGCACGGGGAGGAGCCCGCAGTCAAGGATATCGATGCCTACCAGGCGGAAATGGGCATTCCGGTGGAGGTGGAGCGCGTCCTGCCGGGGACGCTCACGGTGTCCCGCAATTTCACCGGCACCGTGGAAGGCGCCAGACAGGCGGACGCCATCGCCAACGCGACCCAGAAGATCACCGCGATTCCTGTGGAGGTGGGCGATGCGGTCGAACAGGGTCAGGTGGTGGCAGAACTGGACGTGGACATGGCCAGTGCCCGGTCGTTGCGCTATCGCCAGTCCAGGGCCACCTACGAAGATGCCAAACGGGACTACGAGCGCATGAAATCGCTGTTTGAGGCCGGCGCGGTGTCGGAACAGGCGCTGGACAAGGCAAAGCTGGCCTACGAAATCGCGGCCAGAAACTTCGAGGCGGCAAAAAAGCTGGTGAAGATCGAAGCCCCCATCTCCGGCGTGGTGACCCGGGTCTACTACAAGGTAGGGGAGACCGCGGCCACCGGCAGGCCGGTGGTGCGGGTTGCGGATCTGAAAGAAGTGCTCATCAAGATCGACATCAACGAGACTCAGATCTCCGGCATTCGGAACGGTCAGGCGGTGGAGGTGTCGGTACCGGCCTATCCCGGTCGCGTGTTTGCCGGCAAGTTGGAGAACCTTTCCCTTTCCGCTGATCCTCGTTCCCGCACCTTCGAAGGCTGGGTGCGGGTGAAAAACCCCGAGGGACTTCTCCGGCCCGGCATGTTCGCCAAGGTCGCGGTGCACACCGCAGTGATGGAGAACGTTTTGACTGTGGCCAAAGATGCCATCGTGGAGAAGGACGGCAAAACCTGGGTGTACGTCATCGACGAGGAGGAGATGGCCCGGCTCCGAGAGGTGCAATTGGGCCAGGAAAGCGACAACCGCGTGCAAGTCGTCGCCGGGCTCGCGCCCAAAGAGCAGGTGGTGGTCCTGGGGCAGAACAAGCTTCAGCCCGGGCGAAAGGTCAACGTGGTGGCCGCGCAATCATGACCCGCGTTCAACCCCGGTCCGTCGATGTTCTTTGCGCAAAAGGCTACAGCACGAGAGTTGAGTCCGGGCCGATTCTAGTCTTAGAACTTCGGAGCAAGCGATGTTTTTAGCAAAAGTTTCCATTAAACGTCCGGTGCTGATGACCATGGTGATCATGTCCTTCGTGGTCATCGGTTTCTATTCCTATTTCCAATTGGCGGTGGACCTCACCCCGGATGTGGATTTCCCGGTGGTGACCATCACGACGGTTTATCCCGGCGCCGGTCCCAAAGAGATCGAAACGCTCATCATCGAAAAGATCGAGGACGAGGTCAGCACCATCAGCGGCGTCAAGCACGTGCAGGCGGTGGCCCGTGAGGGCGTGGCCATCATGATCGTGGAGTTCGAGGTGGGCACCGATGTGGACATCGTCGCCATCGAGGTGAAGGACAAGATCGACCTGATCAAGCGGGAGCTTCCGGACGACGCGGAAGACCCCATCGTGTCCAAGTTTGACATCAACGCGCAGCCGGTGCTGGACCTGGCTATTTCCAGTCCGCGTCCGCTGGCAGAGGTGTACCGTTTGGCCGACGACGTCATCAAAGACCGGCTCTCCAGAGTGCCTGGCGTCGCGTCCATCAACATCATCGGCGGCAAAGAGCGGGAGATTCTCATCGCGGTGCACCGGGACCGCCTGCGCGCCTACGGGCTGTCTATTCTCGACGTGGTCGGGGGGATCGCTTCGTCCAATCTGGACATCCCGGGGGGACACATTCAGCAGGGGAGCAAGGAATACACCGTGCGCCTGGATGGCGAATTCGACGACGTGGAGCAGATCCGCAAGGTGCGCCTGGCCTCTTTTGGCAGTCCCAAGCCGGTGAAGCTCATCGAAGTGGCCGACGTGATCGACGGCTTCGAGGAACAGCGAGACCTGGCGCGTTACCGGAACGAGCCCGCGGTGGGGATGTCGGTGGTCAAGAAAGGCGACGCCAATGCGGTGGAAGTGGCTAAAAATGTCAAGAAAGAGATCGAACGACTCTCCGCGGTGCTGCCCGAGGATGTGAAAATCAACGTGGCCCGGGACCGGTCGGTGTTCATCGAGCGCTCCATCAACGATGTGATGAGCAACCTGTTTATCGGTATTTTGCTCACCGCCCTGGTTCTCTATCTTTTTCTGCACACCATCCGGGGAACGTTCATCGCGGCGGTGGCCATGCCCACCTCCATCGTCGCCACGTTCACGCTCATCCTGGCCGCGGGGTTCACGCTGAATTTCATGTCGCTCATGGGCCTGGCCATTTCGGTGGGTATTCTTGTCGCCAACTCCATCGTGGTGTTGGAAAACATCATCCACCGCGTGCAGTTGGGCGAGGAGCCGCGCATCGCGGCAGATGTGGGTACCGCGGAGATCGCACTGGCCGTGGTGGCCTCGACGCTCACCAACATCGTGGTGTTCACCCCCATCGCGTTCATGCACGGCATCGTGGGACAATTCTTCCAGCAGTTCGGGTTGACGGTTGTTTTCGCGACCTTGTTCTCTTTGATCGTCTCCTTCACGCTGACACCGATGCTGGCAGCGAGATTGTTGCAGAAGGGGGACGCCGCGGCGACAGGGCGGAGCATTTTTCGGCGCTTCGGGGAATGGTGGGATGCCAAGTACGAGGAGCTCGCGCTCGTCTACCGCTCTGCACTGGACTGGTCGCTGCGGCACCGCGCCGCGATCATGGGGATCAATACGGCCATCTTTTTCGGCAGCCTGTTTTTGCTGCGATTTGTCGGCAGCGAATTCTTCACGCCGTCGGATGAGGGGCAGATCGACATCACGCTGGAAATGCCTGCGGGAACGAGATTGGAGCAGACCGACCACGCGTTGCGGCAGGTGGAGCGCGCGTTGCAGCAAGTCCCCGAAATCGAGTCGGTGTACACGATTCTGGGTAAGATCGATGCCGGGGGGTTGGCCGCCAGCACCGAAGGTGTGGAGGTGGGACAATTTCGGGTCAAGCTGGTGCCGAAATCCCGGCGGGAAAAGAGCACCAGGGAGATCGCGGAGGAACTCATGCCGAAGTTGGCCGCGATCCCGGCTGCGGACATCACGGTGAAGCCCACCAATCCATTCGGCGGCGCGCAGCCGGACCTGCAGATGGAGATCACCGGTGAGGATATGGAGGTACTGAACCGGCTGGCGGGACAGCTCATGGATATCGTGCGGCGGACCAAAGGCACGACCTCGGTGAAATCGTCGTGGAAGGTGGGGAAGCCGGAAATCAAGGTCATCCCGGACCGGGAGCGAATCGCCGAACACGGCCTGACGGTGGGTCAGGTGGCTGCAGCCATCCGCGCCAGTATCGAGGGGCAGGTCGCGTCCGAATATCGAGTGGGCGACAACGAATACGACATGCGGGTGCGGTTCGCGGATGCGGACAAGCGCAACATCGACCAGGTGCGGGACATTCTTCTCCGCCGCCGGGACGGTTACGTGATTCCCATCACCGAGGTGGCTGATATCGAGTTCGGCACAGGGCCCAGTCAGATTTCGCGCAAGGACAAGAAGCGGTTGGTTACGGTGACGGCCAACATCGCGCAGCGAAGTCTCGGCGAAATTCAGGCCGACATTCAGGCGGAAATCGACAAGCTGAACCTGCCGCCCGGCTATCAGGTGCATTTCGCCGGCCAATCGGAGAGACAGGCGGAGTCGTTTGCCAGTATCCTGCAGGCCCTGCTGTTGGCCATCGTGCTCACTTACATGGCCCTGGCCGCGATTTTGGAATCGTACATTCATCCGGTGACCATCATGATGACCCTGCCCCTGGGGCTGGTGGGGGTGATCCTGTCACTGCTTTTGACCAATTCCACCTTGAGTATTTTCAGCATGATGGCGATGGTGATGCTGGTGGGCATCGTGGTGAACAACGGCATCCTGCTGCTGGATTACGTGCAGGTGCTGCGGCAGCGGGGTGAAGAGATGATTGCCGCGATTCTGCAAGCATGCTCCGAAAGACTGCGGCCCATCATCATGATGAACCTGGCCGTGGCGCTGGGCATGCTGCCGCTGGCGTTGGGCCTGGGCGAAGGCTCGGAAACCCGTGCGCCCATGGCCATCGTTTCCATCGGCGGCATCATCTCCTCCACCGTTTTTACCTTGTTCCTCATCCCGGTGATTTACATGACGTTCGAGAGGGTCAAGCAGCGTTTTGCCAGGGCAGGATGAGGGTGGAGCCCCGTACCTGGCGGGGACTGCATTCTTGCCGGCCGGGTGACCGGTTGCTCTGAATTCTCCGCCAACCGATTTCATTCACGTTTCAGGTCCTCCTCCGCACGAGTCAACCACGTGTTTGGCACGCTGCCCGCAATTGGCAACCCTACGTCACCCGGTCCGCTTGATTTTGCATGAATTTTTTTTAAATTCCGGATCATGAGTGTCCGGTTGAGTTTTGAAAATAAGCGTTTGCTAATGACACCCCTCTTTAATGGGGCTGTCCAAAAAGGGTAGTCAACAGAACGTAACTCGACATTCATGTCGAGAT
>CAYQOI010000055.1:0-2497 GCA_964419085.1 uncultured Cytophagia bacterium
GTACGAAGATGCGATCATCTTGCTCAACAAAACCCTCAGACACGATGCCGGCCTGATGACCATTCGCCAGTTGCTGGGCAACGCGTACTACCGGAACGGAATGTTTCAAGAAGCCATCGCAACATATGAAGAGGCGTTGGCGTTAGGCGCGGCGGACGTCGAGCTGCACGAAAATCTCGGCGTTCTGTACGCCAAAATCGGGGATTACCCACGCGCCAAAGAACAGTGGCAAGCCGTACTGCGCCGGCACCCGGAGCGTGATGACATCGCGAAACGCTTGAACCGCCTTACCAAACTGCTGCACCGAAAGCCGGCGCAACCATTGGAGAAGAAAGAACAAACCGAAACCGAAGCCAGCGCGGCAGACGACAAGCACTCCCCAGGCCCCCCTGAAACCCAGGTTGTATCCGAGTTCGCGGAATCCCACGACGACGAGGAAAAGGAGCATCTGCTCGCAGTCGGGGTCGCGCACTATCGCAAAAAGGAGTATGATGCGGCCATCCAAACCTTCAAACACGCGGTGGAATTATTTCCCGATCTGAAGGAGGCCTACTTTTTTCTCGGCAACGCCTACTTCAAAAAAAAGAAATTCCAGGAAGCCGCGGAGATCTACGAGCTGCTGCAGCAGATGGAAGCGGATAATCTGGAAGCCCATGAAAATCTCGGGCTCATCTATGCCCGCACCGGTCTTTACGACAAGGCCTTGCACCAATGGCGCAAACTCCTGGAAAGCCACCCCGACCGCGAGGACCTGCGCGTGAGATTCCAGAAAGTCTCCCAACTTGTCGGTTGAAAGCGGCCCGGGTCGGGAGAATTCACTTGCATTTGCCAGTCCCATCGTTTAATTTTCACCTTAATTCAAATCTCTCAGTGGTTGGCTAGTCCTGAAAGGAGATACAGATGGATGACCCCAAGGTTGCTCAAAAGAGTCCTTACGTCATAGAAGTGGAGCCCAAGAAGTACGCCTGGTGTGCATGCGGGCTTTCGCAGAATCAGCCCTATTGCGACGGGTCGCACAAAGGAACGGGTTTCTCACCGGTAATCGTGGAAATCGACGAGCAGAAAAAAGTGGCCTGGTGCGGTTGCAAGCACTCCGGCAACAAACCGTTCTGCGACGGCACGCACAGCACCCTTTAGCCCGGAAATGAACGTCAAAGCGTGGTTCCACCAACTTTTCGGGTATGACGCCTGGGCAAATGCCGAAATCCTCGACGTGTTGCGTCAGGCGGAATCAGAGTTGCCGGAAGCCCAGAGACTTTTGAACCACATCGTCGGTGTGGAATTTCTCTGGCTGGCGCGTCTCCGGGGAGAACAACCCGGTCGTGATATAATTTGGCCCGTCTGGAATCTTGAAGAGTGCAGCGCGAAGAGAGAGGAAATCAGCGGGCTTGTGCGCGGCTACCTGGATGAAATCGACCGCTACGACGCCGTGGTTGCGTACAAAAACTCTGCGGGCAAATCATTTCAAACACCCATCGAAGAGATCTTGACGCATGTGGTCACACATTCCGCGTATCATCGGGGCCAGATCGCTTCGTGGCTGCGTCAACACGGTATGGAACCGCGCAACACAGACTACATCACCTACGTCCGCAAGCAACATGGTCAGTTATGAACACCGTCGGGATTCGGTCTGAACAAAAACACTGGGACTCGCGTGTTTCGGTCAGCCCGGAAGACATCAAGTCTCTTCCCGCCTCAATTCACATTTGCATCGAAGACAACGGGGAACGACGGTTGCCGTTCAAGCCGCGGGTGTTTTCCAATGAAGCCTACCTGGAGGCCGGCAAAGCCGGGGGCGCGACCACGGCGATTGTGGAGTCCCTGGAAGACTGCCATGTGATCATCGGAACCAAAGAGATCAAAGAGGTGTCTGTCTCCGTGCCCGAGGAGGTGCTGGGCCTTTTAGAAAAACTGCGTTCCACGCTCCAGGAAGAGGTGCCACCCGTCGCGATAGACAAAAAGCTGCGAGCCGTCTTTCTCACCGATTTTGTCACCCAAGAAGAGGCGGATCGTTTGCAGGCGCTCACTGCAAACACACCTGCTGAACGGTTCGTGGCGCGTCTGCTGCAGAAACAGAAACATCTGGTTTACCCCGGCAAGGCGTATCTCTTCTTTTCGCACACCCACAAAGGCCAACCGTACAACATGCGCATGCTGCATGAATTCATCAAGAAGGAGTGCACCCTGCTGGATTACGAGCTTTTGCGGGAGGAAACCGGCGGCAAACCGAAGCGCACCGTTTCATACGGCCGCTGGGCCGGAATCGTCGGGGTCCTGGATACGCTGTGGGCGTACGGCGAACACCTCTACCGCAAAGAAGGGATCGACCATCCCTTCCGCGCCCTCCGGTCAGGTGCCTGCTACGATCTCGAAAAGTGCGAGTACCGCGGCCTCGACGTGGCTCGGTCGCAGGTCTCGGTCATCGGTCGAGAGATGCGGGAAAACGGATTGCCCTTTCCGGTCAAGATCGGCATCGCGGGGTTCAGCGGCGAGG
>CAYQOI010000055.1:2507-8469 GCA_964419085.1 uncultured Cytophagia bacterium
GCGCGCTGGAGGTGCTCACCGCCTGGGGCCTCCCCGTGGTGGAGGTGGATGCCGACCAGTTTCTGAACCCGGAATTTCGGGACAGCTACGTGTTTGAGCCGGATCGCATTTACCTCATCAAACTGCACTACCATCATCTCTACCGGCCCAAGGCGGGTTCCGACATCTCGGATTCCGAGATCCGCACCACTCTGAAGTCGGGCAAGGGTTTCTTGCTGGAATCGAATCTGGACAAATACTTTCTGTCGCTGACGATTTTTCTCAACTGCATCAGTTGGAACAAAGAATGCCCCCGGTTGCTGACCAACGCTTTTCTCAAAAAAGCCTTTGACCTTCGCCATGAACGCGGCCTGAAGGTCCTTCCGGTAATCGGAGACATCACTTGTGATCCGAACGGCTCCATTCAATGTTGCCGGGACACCTATCCGGACCGCCCGGTTTACATGTGGATCCCGGAACAGAGCGAAGAACCCATCCTTCCCGACTTCGACATCAAAAGTGTGGGAGATGACTTCGAGTATTTCGACCTCAGCCGGGACGGATTCGTGCTGATGACGGTAACCAACCTGCCCTGCGAAATTCCCCGGGATGCCTCGGCGCAATTCAGCCGAGATTTCTGCAAGAAGCGGGCAGATTTAGGCGGCAAATCGTACCTGGAGTGTCTTGCGGAGGCCGATTTCGAGCGCTCATTTGCAGACTGCGGTTTACCGCCGGCCATGAAGGATGCCGTGATTCTGTACAAAGGGCGATTCAACCCCACCAACCCACAGGTTTTGTTCAAAGAAATCTGTCTTGCCCTGATCGAAACCGGCGTGATCAGGACCGAGCAGGTTTTGCCCATGTTACGCTGAGCACACGCAGCAGTTTTGTCTTCGACGAAAGGGAAATTCGACATGAAGAAGATCCTGGTCCTGGGCGCGGGCCAAAGTTCCAGTTTTCTCATCGATTATCTGCTCAAACTGGCCGACAAGCACAATTGGTTTGTGACGGTGGCGGACCGGGATGTGGAGCTTGCCCGCCGGCGGGTCAACAAGCATCCTCGCGGGCTGGGCATCGCGTTCGAAGTCAACGACGTGGAATTTCGCGCCACGCAGATCGAAAAAGCCGACCTCGTGGTCAACATGCTCCCGCCCAATTTTCAGTACCTCATCGCCATCGACTGTCTCTATCACGCGAAACCCATGCTTTCCGCGTCCTACCAAGATGCGAAGATCAAGAGCCTGGACCGGGATGCACACCGCAAGGGGGTTCTTATCCTCAGCGAGATGGGCGTCGACCCCGGGATCGACCATATGCTGGCGATGTCCATGATCCACAAGGTGCAGGAGCGCGGGGGAAGCATCACCAGCTTCAAATCGTACGGCGGCGGGCTTCCGGCCCCGGACTCTCTGGTGAACCCGCTGAAATATTTTGTGACCTGGAATCCGCGCAATGTGGTCATGTCGGGCGAGCACGGGGCCCAGTATCTCGAAAACGGCAAAGTCAAGCTCGTCTCGCACCAGAACCTCTTCCAGCACTCGTGGCCGGTTGAGGTCGAAGGAATCGGCGTGCTGGAAGCTTACCCCAACCGCGATTCCCTGACCTACCGCTCCATCTTCGAGATAGACCACGCTCAAACAATCATCCGCGGCACGTTGCGCTATCCGGGCTGGAGCGAAACCTGGCTGCAGATCGTCAAACTGGGGATTCCCAACGAGCATCTCCAGATCCCAAATCTGGAAAACACCAGTTATCGCGAGTTCGTGGAGATGTTCATCCCCTCCGACCTCTCCGGCGCGGATCTCGAGCAGCGCGTCGCAAACTACCTGAACATCAACCCCACGGGCAAGATCATGGACAACCTCAGGTGGTTGGGCCTGTTTTCCGATGAGCGCATCGATTGCCACTGCCAAACAGCCGCGGACGTGATGATCCATCTCTTGAAACAGAAACTGGCTCTGCCCAAGGGCGCTCGCGACATGGTTGTCCTCATCCACGAGCTCGAGGTCGCCTACCCGGACAAATCCCGGAGAGTTCGATCCAGGCTGGTGGAGTTTGGCGAATCGGATGGCTTTACCGCGGTGACCCGAACAGTGGGACTCCCGCTCGCGATCGCGACTCGGCTGATTCTCGAAAACGAACTCCCGCTGACGGGCTGTCATATCCCCACCCTCCCGGCTATCTACGTACCGGTGCTCAGAGAACTCCAGAAGGCCGGCTTGAACTTTACCGAGGTCGAGGGACCCCTTACCCCGCACGAGTGACCCCTGCCGGAAGACAAGGGACCTGCATTTTCACTGCCAAACAAAGGTGTTGACAAAAACGCCCTGGTTTGTTACTTTCAGCGGAACTTTCTGAAAAAAAGGGAATGAATATATAGTGTTCAGATACTCGTTCTCGAAGAGACTGGGCACAACAGGGGAGTCACATATGAACAGAGACAGCATCCGTCATCTGGTTTCCATATCTTCAATCCTTGCATTTTTTCTCCTCGCCGGGGCCAGCGCCCTGTGCCAGGAGAACGCACTGCGTGGGACAGTCAGCGATTCGGAGTCCGGCAGCCCGCTACCAGGCGCCAATGTGCTGGTGGTGTCACAATCGCTGCGCACCGGCACCGCGACCGACGCAAATGGCCGCTTCGAGTTGACCGGCCTCCCGCCGGGAACCTACACGATTGACGTCTCATTCATCGGCTACGAGCGAAGGAAGGTCGTGCTGCAACTGGGGCGGTCGCAAGTCAAACGGCTTGATTTTGCGCTCAAGCCCATCGGGGTGAGGGTGAATCCGGTAACCGTGACCGCGTCCAAGCGCCCGGAAAAGCTGCTGGACGCACCGGCATCGATCACCGTGATCGACGCGCAAACCGTCGAAAAGAGGACGGTGCTGACGGCCGCAGACCACCTGAAGGCGCTGCCAGCGGTCGACGTCATCTCCGCCGGCCTCAACCAGTCACGCGTGGTCATTCGGGGCTTCAATGACCTGTTCTCCGGTTCGCTCCTGTCGATGGTGGACAACCGCATTACACGCATTCCCGCGGTGCGGCTGAACGCGTTTCAGTTGATCCCCACCAGCAACCTGGATATCGACCATATCGAAGTGGTTTCCGGCCCGGCTTCCGCGCTTTACGGCCCCAACAGCGCGAACGGCGTGGTCCACGTGTTGACCAAATCCCCGTTCGACTCGCGAGGGACCGCGGTCAGCCTCGGGGGCGGAGAACGCAACGTGCTCCTGGGCACGATCCGCCATGCCGGCAGCCTCCACGAACGCATCGGGTATAAACTCTCGCTGCAGTACTACCGGGGCAAAGATTTCCCTTCCTATGACCCGGCCGAACAGGCCGCGCGTCAGGCCGCGATTGCCGCAGGTGCGGACCCGGATACGCTGAAAATCGGCGCGCGCATCTTCGACATCGAGAGCACAAACTTCGACGCCCGGGTCGATTTCCGCGTCACCGACAAGGCCACCTTCATCGTTAACGGCGGATTCAGCCGAGGAGACAACATCGAGATGACCAATCAAGGCGCGGCGCAGGCCCTCGATGCATCCTTCAAATACATTCAAGGCCGCTTCACTTATAAGAACCTGTTTTTGCAGGCGTTCTTGAACAAAATCGACACCGGAAACACCTATTTTTTGCGCACGGGACAGAAGATCATCAACAACTCGAGCCTGTTCGTCACCCAGCTTCAGCACTACTGGAACCCGGCGCCGTGGCAGAACCTGACATACGGCCTGGACGTCCTCCTCACTCGCCCCGACACCGAAGGCACCGTGAACGGCCGCAACGAGGACCACGACAACGTCGACGAGATCGGAGGTTATCTGCAATCGGAGACCATGCTGTCCCCCAAGCTGAAACTGGTTACCGCTGCCAGGCTGGATCACCACAACCGGCTCGAAGGCTTAAACTTCTCGCCCAGAGCCGCGTTGGTGTTCAAGCCGTCGCAAACCGACAACTTTCGCTTTACCTTCAATAAGGCGTTCAGCACGCCCACCTCGGATGCCCTGTTTGCCGACAATCTCGGTGGCGAGCAGCCCACGGCCGCACTGGACCCGTTTCTGGTTCCGTTTTTGGGAGAAACCTTCACCCGTGTCCGGGCCCTGGGCACCTGGCCCGACGGCTTCACGTTCAACTTTGTGGACGGCCGGCCGCAGATGGTCTCGCCTTTCGGGGTCTACCTGGCAAACCACGGATTGCTCAGCTCGCCCAACGACTACCTGGCGCCGGACGTCAACTCCATTTGGCCGGCGCTGCGAGAACTGATCATCGCCGGAGCGTCAGAAGCCGAGCGCCCGCTGCTGGACTCCGTCCTGCCCAGGGAACTGCGTACCCGGGTTCCGGGCCTGCTGAAGGTTCTCAACACCGAAACGCAAAGCTTCGACCCTGTGGATCTCTCCTTCGTCCAGAACGTCGGACGGGCGAAGGAAACCACAACCACCACATTCGAGGTCGGGTACAAAGGCGTCATCGGTTCGAAGCTGCTCGCCAACGCGGATTTGTACCACTCTCGGGTGAAGGATTTCATCGGCCCGCTCCGGGTGGTGACGCCGAACGTGTTCATCGATCAGGATGCGCTGGAGGCGGCCCTGGCCCGGGAAATCGCGGACAACGGCTTTGCGACGCTCGCGCCCATCATCGCACGGGAGATCGCGCAAAACCCGGATCTCGCAAGCTTCCCCATCGGCGTCATTTCGCCTGAGCAGGTGCAGAACGGCACAGACGTCATCTTGACCAACCGGAACGTCGGCGATGTATCGGTGGTCGGCCTCGACCTGAGCCTAACGTATTACTTTAACCGAAACTGGAATGTCACAGGAAACTATTCTTTTGTCAACAGAGATTTCTTTCGCAGTCGAGACGGCCGGTCCGACATCGCACTCAACGCGCCGAAGCACAAGGTTGGGGCTCTCCTGAATTATCGCAGCACCAATCGCAGGTTCAACGGAGAACTGCGCCTGCGATTCGTAGATGATTTTCCGGTAAACTCGGGCATCTTTGTGGGCAAAGTCAAGCGCTACGCCGTGGTGGACCTGAACGCGAATTACAAGCTCCCGTTTCTGAGCAACACACAACTGACCCTCACGGTGCAGAATCTCACCAACAACAAGCACCGGGAATTCGTCGGCGTACCGGAAATCGGACGCCTTTCCTGGATTCGGTTGACCCAATTTCTCTAACCCACCGCATACCATTGTTGCCATGGAAGGCAAGAACAATTCTTTCGCCTAAAACCCAGAACGTTCGCAATACTGAGGATTCGTGCGCTTACTTAATCAGCTAATTTCGCTATTCTACGACCTACCTGTGCGCGCCCCAAGGACAGTCGTTCTGCTGGCAACCCTCCTGGCCGCCGCGGGCGCCTATATTTACTTTTTCCGCCTCCCGCTGGTCACCGACCGTAAACAGCTGATCAACCAGGAGCTCGCGACTAATCGGATTTATCGAGCCTATCAGCGGGAATTTGGCGATAATGACCTTCTGATCCTGGTTATCGCTGCGCAGGACACTGCAAAACACGCCCATACCCAGGCGGTTCCCAACGCTCGGCAACGCTCTCTGATGAAGCAGGTGGCCAGGCGCTGGGCCGAGCTGGCTCGCACCCGTCCGGATCTCTTTCCAGAGGTGATCGACCGGCTGGACTGGACGAAGACGCCAGGCGTCGCGGGCCTTTATTTGGAGCAAAAGCAACTCACCGAGCTGGTCCACCTGTTTGACGCGGTCTGGCCAGACCTGAGAAACTGGGCTTCCCGGCCCTCGTTGGACGGCTCCCTGCAGCTTCTGTCCGAGATGTTTGACCTGCTGCCCGGGCAGGACGGGCACGTATCAGAGATGTTTGCGCAAGATGTCGTCGCGGCGGCCGGAGAGGCTGTGCGGTTTCTGCGCGCCGAAATTACCGCAGCGGACGGTCAGGATGGAACAGACGGGGCGGCCATGTTCAGAACCCTGACGAACGGGTTGTTGGACCGGGACGGCTTTCTTTTC
>CAYQOI010000055.1:8479-12242 GCA_964419085.1 uncultured Cytophagia bacterium
TACCGGCGACCCCGGCAGTCAGAATCGATTCGCTCGGGGAATTCAAACCGCTCGTGAGTTTCTCGCGGAGGCACTTCCCGCATCAGCCTCGCACGCTGGCATTCAAGCGGGCTTTGCGGGCATGCCTGCGCTGGAATTTGATGAGATGCAGACCACCCGCCGCGACTTCACCCGGGCGGCACTGCTGGCGCTATTGGGGGTTACGGGGCTATTTGTGATCGCGTTTGGTCACCTTCTGCGGCCTGCGCTTGCCGCGATTTGCCTGTGTTACGCCATCGCGATGACCTTCGGATTGACCTGGCTCGTCATCGGACATCTGAATCTCCTTGCGATGGTGTTTACCGTGATTCTGGTGGCGCTGGGCATCGATTTCGCCGTCCATTTTCTCACACACTACGAAGCCGGGCTGCGCAACGGCCTTTCCCCGGCCCAGGCTCTCCGCACCACACACAGGAACATCGGCGGTGCGTTGTGGATGGGCGGGCTGACCACTGCGGTCGCCTTCCTTTCGGCCTCGCTCACCGAGTTCGTCGGCCTGGCCGAGCTGGGCTTCATCGCGGGTACGGGTCTCATTCTCTCGCTTC
Source organism: uncultured Cytophagia bacterium (assembly GCA_964419085.1). Lineage (GTDB taxonomy): Bacteria > Zhuqueibacterota > Zhuqueibacteria > Oceanimicrobiales > Oceanimicrobiaceae > CAYQOI01. The sequence continues at coordinate 9,064 of CAYQOI010000055.1, forward strand.
TATGCATGATTCTGGTTTACCCGGCGATGCTCCTTCTGCTGGATTCTCGCTTTCCCCCCGTTAGAAAGCGGGTGAACCGGCGTCCGTTCGCAGATGTTCTGGCCGCGCGACTCGCTCTCCCTGGGCGGCCCGGAAGGCACACCGTACGGTTGGTGCTCGCCATCTCGTTCGTGACCGTGGCGGCAGGCTATCTTTTTGGACAGTACACGTTCGACACGAATCTTCTCCGCCTGCAGGCCGTAGATGGTGAAGCGAACAGATGGCAGCAGGTTCTTCTTTCCAGCAGCGACCGCTCTCTGTTCGCGCTGAGCCTGTTTCGCGACCGGGCAGCCTTGGCCCGTGCGGAGCGAAGCTTCTTGCAAATGCCTCACATCATCCGGAGCGTGGAGAGCGCCTTTCCGGTGCGGGAAAAGGAAAAACGCGACCAGCTTCTGGCACTTTGCGATTCGGTGTCGCAGGTGAGGGTAGGGCTGCCCGGAACCCCTGACCCCACCCGATTGAGACGGCAGGTTTGGCTTCTCCGCCAGCGCATCCGAAAACTCCGAAGAAGGAATGAGGAGGCCAAAACGCATCTGAAGGACCTGGAGCAAGAGCTGACCGCGCTTTACGCTGCCCTGAAAAGCACAGATATTGAGGCCCTGCAAAGTCGATTGGTGCGGCTTCAAAGCACGGTTGTCTCCGCGGCCAAACAGGGTTTGCAGGCGCTACAACGATTCTCCTGCCCACCGGATTCCGTGACCCTCGCCTCTATTCCGGCGCCGTTGAGGCAACGGTACGTCGGCAAGCAGGGGACGCTCGCGATGGCGATTTATCCCCAAAAAAATATCTGGGAACAGGAAAACCTGCGGGAATTTGTGGAAGCCGTCCGGCAAACCGACCCCCATGCCATCGGCGAGGCCGTGAGTCTGTACGAAAACGGCCAGTCGCTGCTCCGAAGCTTCTTGCAGGCCAGCGTGTTTTCCTTCATCGCCATCGCAGTCATGCTGCTTATCTGGTCCCGCTCGCTTCGGGCAACCCTCCTCGCGCAAGTGCCCTTGCTGGCCAGTTTCGGTCTTCTGTTGGGTTTGATGAAACTCTTGCCAGGCGAGCTTAAGTGGAATTTCACCAATTTCTTTGCGGTGCCCGTTCTCATCGGCATCGGCGTGGACAGCGGCATCCACCTTGTGCGCGCGTGGCAATCCGACGATTCGGAAACCTTTCGAGGAGCGGTCAAGGGCGTCATGCTCAGCAGCGCAACCAGCATCATCGGATTCGGCATCCTGGCCACCAGCTCGCACCAGGGAGTTCGGTCTCTTGGTTTGATCCTTTTCCTGGGCCTTTCGCTAGGCCTGGTGGTCTCGTTGTCCCTTCTGCCCCTGGCGCTGAACAAGTTCTCACCTAGGAGATTTCCCGATGTTTAGGTCCTTACTGACGACGACAAGAAAAGAGACGGCGAGCCTTGCGTTGAGCCTGCTCGCGGCGTTCGGTCTCTGCCTGCAAGCGCTCCCGCTCCGCGCCCAGGACCAGCCGGTCGTCACCTATCTGGTCGTCAAATACGGCGATGAAGCGGCCACACAAAAAATGGCCGGCCGATTTCTGCGTGACCTGGCCACGTTTCTGGAGCAAAAGGTCTCCTTCTTCGACGGCAAGATCGTCGAAGGCTACATCGCGAACAATCCCGACTCAGCTCGCGCCGTTTTGGCTGCGCGGCATCCGGTCCTCGCGTTCGTGCCGCCGGGCTTCTATTTTGCCAATCTAACAGGCCGAATCGCGGCTCACGCGGTGGCGCAGATCCCAAGATTCGGAACGGATGTGGAGCGGTTCTATCTGGTGACCACTAAGGACGGGCCGGATTCCCTTCTGCAACTACGAAATCAAGTCGTCAAGACCACCTTCGCGTTTGACCTGGAGTACTTGCGGCGAGTGGTGTTTCCTGCAGCGTTCTCTCCGGACAAAGACTTTCGTCTGCTGCCGTCCGAAAACCTCGCCGATGAGCTCTTTCTGCTGCTGGAGGAACAACGCGAGGGGTTCAATTCCGGCGAAATGGGTCTGGCCTCCGCACTCCTTCTGGACGAGGAATTGAAGCGCTTTTTTCAAGAAGACGAATTCGTTTGGCCCGAACTGAAAACCATCTGGCGGTCTCCCGCCCTGCCGCGCGACCTCGTGGTGAGCATCGGCGAAGAATGGAACGCGGCCGAGTTGGCGGACCTCCGCGACGCTTTGTTTGCCATGAAAAACGACAACCTGGGTCGTGCACTGCTGGAAATGATGAACTCGGGGGGAATCGAGGCCGTGAATGTGGGCTTGTTGCAGGCCGCGGAGCAGAAGTACTTTCACAAGAAATGATATGAACGACCGGACCAAAACCAACAGAGTGCTCTTACCGCTGTTTCTCGCGTTTACGCTCGCGCAGTGGGCGACCTTCGGATGTGGTCAGGGGGTCACGCGGCGTGCAGATGACGCGCAGAGTACGTCCGCCGCGATCCTGGCAGAGCAGGCTGAAACGGCCTTTCGCCAGGCGCCCAGAACAAAGGCGTCGGTGCGTCACGCCTATGAGCTGGCGCGCACCGCGGCAGAGACGAGCCGGAAGGGCTCCCCCCAACACTACGCGTGCATCATTCAGGCCTGCCGCTACGCGATCTGGCTGTCCCATCACGCCTCACCTTCGGGCGACGGGATCGGGTTTGCCAGCGACGCCGTGGCCCTGGCGACCCGGGCAGTCGCGCTCCAACCCAGCCGTGCGGAAGGTTACTATTTCCGGGCCATCGCCACCGGACTGCTCGCCCAGCACAGCAAACGACACGGCCGGCAAGCCATGCACCGCATGCGCAGCGACCTCACGAGGGCCGGGGAAATCGATCCGGGTCTCGACTTCGGCGGCCCTGACCGGGTCCTGGGGGCCCTGTATTTGCGCGCCCCTGGACCGCCTGCGGGAATCGGAAGCGTCAAGAAGGCACTGTTTCATCTACAAAAAGCCCACGACCTGGCGCCGGACTACCCTGAGAACGCGCTTTTTCTGGCCGAGGCCCTGATAAAAGCAAAGCTTTTCGAAAAAGCCAGGCGGCATCTGGACGCGCTCCTCGCTCACATCGGCGAATACGGCGCCCCGGCGGACCGGGCCGAGTGGCGCGAGCGCGAGCAGGCGCTGCGCGAAGCACTCAGGCAGAAGCGGGTCTCAGACAAACCCAACGTCGAAGGCG
>CAYQOI010000056.1:0-12216 GCA_964419085.1 uncultured Cytophagia bacterium
GATTGACGCGAGAGTCCTGCTCTGTTTTCCCAAAATCCAAACCCGGACAATTCACCGATTGCGTATCTACGGTCGATTCCTGCGAGCTCGTCTGTCACGCAGGAGGAGTCTTCTCTGTTTAAATTCCCGTTTGCTAAAAAGCTTCTTCCTGAATGACGGCCAATTTATGAATTGTTTAGACTGACGTGCTTCACACCCGTCTCATCCTCCTGACTTTCCTGGGACTCCTCTTCTCGGTGCAACGTGCCTTCCCGCAGTCCGCCGTGGAGTACATCTCGGTGGGCGACAGCCTGGAACGGCGGTTCGACAACGAGGGCGCGCTGCAAGCGTACCTGAGGGCCTACGCCGCGGATTCCACCAACTGCACCGTGCTGTGGAAGATCGCGGAGGCGCACGTCAACCTGGGCGAAGAGTCCCGGAAACCGATTCAGGCGCAGCACTACTACATCGCGGAAAAGTGGGCGAAAAAGGCGCTCCAGCTTTGCCCGGAGGAACCCAACGCGCACTTTTTCGTCGCGGTCACCAACGGCTTGCTTGCGCTGTTCGAAGGGGGAAAGGACAAGATTCGACGCTCTCGGATTGTCAAAGCCGAGGCGGAGAAGACCCTGGAACTGGACCCCAACCACCACGGCGCGTACCATGTTCTGGGCCGGTGGCATCGGGAGCTGGCGAATCTGAACTGGTTTCTCAAGGCCGCCGCGAAGCTCATCTATGGCGGCATCCCCACGGGCGCGAGCAACGAAAAGGCGGTGGCGTACTTCAAGAAGGCCATCGAGATCAAACCCGACTGGATTGTGCACCACCAGGAACTGGCGCTGACCTACGCGAAAATGCACAGATGGCGGGAGGCGCGTCGGGAGTGCGAGATCGCGCTCGCCCTTCCCATTTCCGACCACCAGGACCCCGTCTACAAAGCCGCGTGCCGGAAGCTACTCAAGAAAATCGAGAAGAAGCTCAGATAAATTCTGCGCAGATGGCGTCGCACAACACCACGCCTTGATCGGTGAGGCGGAGGAAGCCCGCTTCGATCTTCAACCACGGGCTCTCCAGGCTGAGCGTGCCGTCCAGCAAACCTGACAGGAGTCTGGGGTTGCGCAGGTCGGCGGAGAAAAGTTTGTGCAGCGGTTTTTGGAAGCGCTCGAAGAACGACACACCCGACGTCGCATCAAAATCTCGCAGTCGCACCCCCCTCCTTTGTCGCAGTCCCAGAAAGACGCGCTCGAACGAGACCTGTTCGGGGCTCAAACACTCTTCGCCGGCCAGGGGCAACACGTCTCGCTTAAGACTATCCAGGTACGATTTCAACCCGCGGACGTTCCAGAAGCGCCGCGAGCCCACAAAGGAATGGGCAGACGCGCCCAACCCCAGGTACGGGCTGCCGTCCCAGTACTTGCAGTTGTGCCGCGAGCGAAAGCCCGGCCGGCAGTAGTTGGAGATTTCGTAGTGCTCGTAGCCGTTGGCGCGCAAAAGTTCCATGGTTCGCAAGTGCAGGTCGCGCTGTCGTGCATCCGGCAGCGAACGAAATTCGCCCGCCCGAAGCCGTCGGGTCAGCGGCGTCCCGGCTTCGAAGGTCAAATTGTACGCGGAGATGTGCTCGAGAGCCAGCGCGCAGGCCCGGTGGAGATTCTCCTCCCAACTCGCCAGCGTTTGCCCCGGTAGCCCGTAGATCAAGTCCAGGCTCAAGTTGTGGAAACCCACCCGGCGGGCGGCCTCGAAGCAGCGCTCAGCCTGTCCCACTGAATGTGCCCGTTCCAGGAACGCCAACTCCTGGGGCCGGAAGGATTGCACACCGAAGCTCAACCGGTTGACGCCCGCGGCCCGGAACCCCCGCAACTTCGCCTCGGTCACGGTTTCCGGGTTCACCTCCAGCGTAATCTCCGGGTCGGGAGCGAAGTCAAAGCGTCGTGTCGCCAGTTCGATGAGATGGCCCACCTGGGCGGGAGAGAGAAGGGAAGGCGTGCCGCCGCCGAAGTAGAGCGTTTCGAAATGCAAGGCCGAGATTTGCGGCTGCCGGGCGTAGATGCCGAGCTCCCGCTCAACCGCCTGCAGATAGTCTGGAATCGCGGCGGCCTGGCCCGCGACAGTGAAAAAGTCGCAGTAGCCACACCGGCGCGTGCAAAAAGGAATGTGGATGTAGAGCGCCGCGCTCACGGCTTTGCCCACCGGGATAGCGTCAGTGGATGAGGCTGGCGATTCTGGACCACCGCACGCTTTCGGCCAGGTTCCAGAATGCGCTGTTTTTGTTCCACGAGAAATAGATGACCAGCGCCTCGCCCACCACGTTTTGCTCCGGCAAGAATCCCCACACCCGGCTGTCGGAGCTGTTGTCCCGGTTGTCGCCCATCATGAAGTAGTGCCCTTCGGGCACCGTGACCGGCCCGAAGTTTTCGGTACGGGCGTACGCGTCCACGAAATGCCGGATGACGTATGTCTTGCCGTAGGGACTGATGATTTTGGTGTATTCCACCTCTCGCCCTTCCTCCGGGTCGTACTTTCTGCCCAGGTTGATCTTCTTACCCTCCGGCTTGCCGTCGATGTAGACATCGCCGTTGCGTACCTCCACGGTTTGCCCGCCTACCGCGATGCAGCGTTTGATGTAGTCGAGGCTTTCATCTTTCGGGTATTTGAAAACCACCACGTCGCCGTTGTGCGGCTTTTTGAACGCGGGAAGCCGGAAAAAGGGAATCCTGGCGTTCAGAATCGGGATGTGGTCCGGGGTGCGCACGCCATAGATAAATTTGTTGACCAGCAGGAAATCTCCCACCAGGAGCGTATCTTTCATGGACCCGGTGGGGATACGAAACGCCTGCACCACAAAGGCTCGCAAGAACATCGCCGCGAGCAGTGCGATCAGAACCGCTTCGACCGTCTCGCGGTACGCGTTTTTCTTTGTCTTCGGTTTTTTCGCCGCGCCTGAATCCACCTGCACGTTCTGTTTGGGATCTTTTTGTCGCGCATGCGCATTCCGTCTTACGTTCATCTGCTACTCCTTCAATACGAAACCAGTTGTAAGAATTATTCGACTTTCAACACCGCTAAGAATGCCTCCTGGGGTAGCTCCACACGTCCCACTTGTTTCATCCGCCGCTTTCCTTCTTTCTGTCGTTCCAAAAGTTTTCGCTTGCGCGTGATGTCGCCGCCGTAGCACTTGGCGGTGACATTTTTGCGCAACGCCTTGACCGTGGTTCGCGCGATCACCTTGCTGCCGATGGCCGCCTGAACCACCACTTCGAACAACTGCCGCGGGATGAGTTCCTTGAGCTTGCTGGTGATCTTGCGTCCCCATTCGTAGGCTTTGTCTTTATGAATGATGTACGAAAGGGCATCCACCGGCTCGCCGTTGAGCAAGATGTCGAGCTTGACCAGATCTGAGCGGCGGTAGTCCGCAAAGTGGTAGTCAAAGGAGGCATAGCCTCTTGTCAGCGATTTCAGTTTGTCATAAAAATCAAAAATGATCTCCGACAGCGGGAACTCGTAGTGCAGATTCGCCCGCGTCGGGTCCAAATATTCGGTGTTTTTGTAAATACCTCGCCGGTCCTGGGAAAGTTTCATGATGTTCCCGATGTACTCGCTGGGCGTGATGATATCCGCCGAGATGTACGGTTCTTCCATATACTCCAATTCGCCCTGTGGCGGCAAGTCCGCGGGACTGTCCACCAGTACCAGTTCGCCTTTCTTGGTGTACGCCTTATATTCAACGTTCGGTACCGTCGTCAGGATGTTGAGTCCGTACTCCCGTTCCAGGCGTTCCTGAATGATCTCCATGTGCAGGAGCCCGAGAAAGCCACAGCGAAACCCAAATCCCAACGCCTGCGAAGATTCCGGCTCGTAGATGAGCGAGGCGTCATTGAGTTTTAGACGTTCCAGGGAAGAACGGAGTTCCTCGTAATCCTCGTTGTCCGCGGGAAACAACCCGCTGAAAACCATCGGTTTGACTTCTTGATAGCCGGGCAGAGGTTCGGCAGCCGGCCTGACTGCCGAGGTAATGGTGTCGCCCACTTTGGTGTCTTGCACCTGTTTTACGCCCGCGATGCAGTAGCCCACCTCGCCTGCGGCGAGGCGATTCTTCTTCACTCGCCGCAACTGCAGAATTCCCACTTCGTCCACCTCGAAGCGCTTACCGGTGGAAAAGAACTTGATCTCCATGCCCGGTGTGATCGCGCCCTCGAAAATGCGGATGTAGGCGATAGCCCCGCGGTAAGAGTCGAAGAGCGAATCGAAGATCAGCGCGCGCAGCGGTGCATCCGACTTGTTTTCCGGCGGCGGAATGCGCTGCACCACGGCCTCCAGGATGTCGACGATCCCCTGCCCGGCTTTGGCGCTGGCGAGCAGAATCTCGCCGGCATCGATGCCCATTATTTCGGTGATCTGTTGCGTCACGTTCTCGATCTGCGCGCTGGGCAAGTCCACTTTGTTGATGACCGGGATGATGGTCAAGTCGTTTTCCAGGGCCAGATAGAGGTTGCTGATGGTCTGCGCTTCCACCCCCTGCGCGGCATCGACCACCAATACGGCGCCTTCGCAGGCGGCCAGACTGCGGGAGACCTCGTAGGTAAAATCCACGTGGCCGGGCGTGTCGATGAGGTTGAGGGTGTAGGTTTGTCCGTCACGGGCCGCATAGTGCATGGTGACGGAGTGGGCCTTGATGGTGATGCCCCGCTCCCTTTCCAGATCCATGTTGTCCAGCACCTGGTCTTGACTGACCTTCGCCAGCGTGCCGGTGCATTCCAGCATGCGGTCCGCCAGCGTGGACTTGCCGTGATCGATGTGTGCGATGATACAGAAGTTTCTGATTTTGTCCGTGGCCATCTCAAATATGAAAAAGCCAGACCACAATGATCTGGCTCTAATCGACGCCTTTCGCTTTTCTTAAAGCCGCCTAAATGTAAGAAATTTTTGGCACTGAGTCAATAAGAAACTCTTTGCCGCGCCGCCCGCGGTTACAGGTCGTAGATGGTGTCATCGACGTTGGGACGGGGAGTTTCCACCGCACTGCGTTTTTTGCTCTCCAGCAAAAATGGCTCTTCCTCCGCCAGCAGGTCCCCCATCTCTTCCTCGATTTTGTCCGGGTCTTCTCCCTGCTCCAGACGCTGCAGCGCTTCTTCCATTCCCGCGCCCATCTTCAATCCGGTGGCCCGGGTGAGTTTGCGCATCAGATCCGCTGCCTGCCTCGGGTCGTTCTCGTCGATTTTGTCCGCCTCGCGCGCCAGCATGCTCATCGCCTGCTCCACCTTGGCCTCGTCGATGTCCGGAAAATCCGGCGCATCTTCATCGCCATGTGGAGAGAGCGTGGCGAAAGTAGAGACCGTGCGCTGCAGCCTGGTGTTGGCGCAGCGCGGGCAGCCGGGGACTTTGTCGGTATTTACCGTTTTTGAGAAGAACTTATAGATGGTGTTGCACGATTTGCAGTAGAACTCATAGATCGGCATCTCGAGCCCTCCTGATTTAATCAAAATCGTGGATGTAGGCTTCTGCCTCGATCTCCACCAGAATTTCCGGTAGAATCAGTTTGCTGACTTCCACCAGGCTGGTTGCGGGACGAATCTCTCCGAAAAACTCGCCGTGGGCCTTGCCTACTTTCTCCCAATCGTCGATGTTCACCAAGTACATCCGGGTGCGCACCACGTGTTCGAGCCTTGCGCCGGCCTTCTTCAGCGCGGCTTCGATGTTCCGCAGCGTCTGCACCGCCTGCGCGTACGCGTCGCCGACGCCGACAATCTCGCCGTGCTCGCCGGTCGCGGTGGTGCCGGAGACGTACACCGAACGGCCGACGCGCACCGCGCGCGAGTAGCCCACAACAGGCTCCCACCTCGTCCCGCTGGAAATGTTCTGCCGCTTCATAACCTTTCGCCTAACCTGGATTATTCGTAGAATTCCAGCATGAGATGTCTTTACTTATTTGACCCAAACAAACCTAAACTTAACCTGAATAATTCACAAATTGCCTGTCATTCAGGAGGAATCTTTTTGGCGAAAAAGGCTCCTCTCAACCGGACACTCATAAGTTAAACCATAAGTTTTCGATTGTGAACAATTGAGACTAAAAGGTTTGCTCCGTCATAGAAAAAACGTCGTCGTCCACCTCTGAGGCCACCTTCACGTTGTCGAAGTAAATCCGGAGCGGTCGGTTCACGAAGCGCCGATTGGTGGCCAGCTTGATGCCGCCGAACGGCTGCCAGTCTTCCCACCACGCGACCGTGGGCTCGGCATCTCTGGGTTGATCCTGAAGCACGTACGCCCAGCGATGCATCAGGTGGTCCTCTTTGTCGATGTACGCCCAGTAGGTGTCCTCGGGCGTGAGCCCAACGTGTTCGAACGTCACCTGCACCACATCGGACTTCCTACCCTCCGTTTCGTCTTCACCCTGGTATTTGAGGATCACGCCGGGATCGTTGAGCTTGTATGGCATGAGTAGCCAGTAGCTGTCGTTGATAAAGCGCGCGTAGGCAAAGCCAAGAGTCTTGTTGAGCGTCGAGTCCGTCGTGACCTTCTGACCGTTCAGGTAGACCTCGCCATCTTTGGTATCGAGATTCAGCAGGGCCACCAGATGTTGCCCGCCGCGAATAATGCCCTCCAACCGGTACCGATTGGTGTAGCGGTCCCAATCGTGACGGTAGTCGGCCAGGGTGTGACCGTCTCGTTCCACGATCCAGTGAAAACTGATGTACCGGGCTTTCTGCCAGGTGGTCTTGCCGCCCAGGGCTTGCCACATCTGCTCCACCACCTGAATCGCCTGGGGATCGGATTTGGACGGATCGAAAGCCGGTGTGGCGGGGCTATCGTCGGAGCCTTTCTGGCTGCAGGCCACGAGCGCGACCGCCGCCAGCAGGCTGAAAAATCGAAACTTGGTCATGCTTCCCTCCTGAGAAATTTTAGTCTGAGTAATTCACAAATTGCCCGTCATTCAGGAAGAATCTTTTTAGCAAACCCTGGACAGACAGACGAGGTCGCAGGAATCGACCGTAAGCACCCGATTTGTGAATTACCCGGGTTAGGAATAAGTCACCCTTCCAAAATAAACAACTTTTCTCCACGATTGCAAAGGAAAAACGGCTTCCGCCCGGTCCGAATTGTTCGGCAGGAGAACCCAATGCTTGCGCAGCGCGGCACGGCCTACCGCCGCGGGAGCTTCACCGCCGCGACCACCGGCTCGTGATCGCTGGCCCGTTCATCTGCCGCGAATCCGGCATTCACGTGAACGATATCGATGGCCGGCGCGGCGTGTTCCAAGAGATTCCGGCTCACGAAAATGTGGTCCAGCACCTGTGAATTTCCGTTGAAAATGAACGTGTAGCGCTCGGCGAGCGGCACCTTTTTGATCAGGTCGGTGAGCAGCGTGCCCGCAAGAATCTCCATGGGCGCGCGGAATTCGTGCTCGTTCATGTCCCCCAGCACGATGACATTCGCATCGGGGTCGGCGGTCAACAGCTTTTCGACGAAATTGTGGATGACCACGGCCTGCGCCCGCCGCTGGATTTCGCTGCGCAAAACCGGCGGCTGCTGTGCGCCGAACAACCGGCCATCCCCTCGCTTGGATTTCAGGTGATTGTTGATGATGAAAACCGTTTGCCCGTTGAACCGAAATTCCGCGGCCAGAGACTTGCGGGAGGCTTCGAACCCGCTGGCCTCGTTGCGGGCGAAAGCCGGGTCTTGCGGAGCGACTCGCGCCGGACTCGGGTCCAGATGCACAGCCTTCCCCTCCCGGATGAGCCGAGCCGGATCGCGTGGTCCCGCGTGACCCCGTACCACCAATTCGACCCGTGCGGGATTGTACAGATACGCCACCCGGATGTTTCCGCCGGGCTGGCCGCCGTCCGCGTTGTTTTCGGGATTGATCTGGCTGAAGTTGTACTCGGGACCGCCGCTGCGCCGGATTTCCTCGACCAGGCGCTGGAGCGTCTGTGACGCATCCACCGTACCATCGTCGGTGGGCCCGTTGTTGTCCTGCACCTCCTGCAGCGCGAGAATGTCCGGTGAGGCGAGATTGTCGACGATGGATTGTGCGATCCGCCGAAATCTCTTCGCCGGGTCTTTAAAGTCGAGGTTTTCCACGTTGTAAGTGGCGACGGTGAGCACGTCCGGAGCGGCTTTGAGCTCGGTGCGCTCTCTCTGGTTGTGCCCGCGCACCACTTCCGGCAGGTCCCGGGTGAGGAGCAGCTTGAAGTTGCCGAAGCTGTAGTGCACGACCCCCTGAAGGTCGCCGGCCAGGCGATCCCCGACATTCAACCTGGGCGCGGCCTCCACCAGCTCCTCGTTCACCAGGATGCGCTCCGGGTTGAAATCGTTCGGCCGCACCACGATGCCCCCCTGAACGCTGCGCACCGAAGCGTGCTTGCCGTCGTCGGCCAGCACCGCGAATTCGCCGAAACGCGCGGTGGGCCCCACAACGACGGGTTCGGCCACCCTCACGCGCATGCCTTCCAGGCTTTCGTAAAAATCGATGCCGTCGGTTTCGGGGTCAAAGACCTTCAGGCTGTCGTCTTCGATGATCTGGTCGGGTGGGATGCGCCCGGCCTCCCCAATGACGATAGCCGCGGGGAGGACGTGGCCGCTGGCGTGCACCGTAACCTCGGCATCCGTGAGCTGCGTCACCGTCAATTCGCCGGGGCGGCCGAACTCTTCCACCGTGCCGCTGACCGTGACGCTGTCGCCGACCTGCACGTTTGGCGTCTGTTCTCCGGTGTACACAAACAGCCCCTCGGACGTCGCGGGATCATGGTCTCCGTCGGGGTCCTGCATCCAGAAGCCGCGATTCCTGCCGCGATTGTCCACCGCGGTGACGATCCCCGTGACGTTCTCGATGAATTGCCCCAGCAGGGGGGAGGTGTGACCCGCGCCCTGAATCGCGTGAATCGCAGCGACGTCCAGCACTTTTTTCTTCGGTACGGCAAACGCCAGGAATTGCGTGAACTGTCCCCGCCTGTTGAAGTTGTTGTCGCTGACCACGATGAACGACTGCCTGCCGTCCGGCAATTCGGGGCCAAAGGTCATGCCCTCGAGGTTGTCCAGCAGAATTCCGAGTCTGGCGAAGTCCAGACGAAGCGTTTTCCTGGCGGTCTGGATTCGGCGCAGGTGCTCCGGGTCCAGACGCTCCACCGCGATCACGTTGTCCGCGGCCGAAAGGTCCACCTCGAACAGCCGGATGACCATGCCCACGCCCGCGGAGAAGCCGCGTTCCAGCGCGAGGAGATGATCCTCGCTCAGCGCGGCAAGCTCCGCCAGACCGTTCACCCGAAACCCATCCGGCACCGCCGGCGCTTTGCTCACAGGGCCCACCTGGTAGACGTACTCCGCCACCTCCTGCCGCGCCGCGAGGTCGTATTTCAGAATACGCACCGCACTTCCCTGGCCCAGGTCGGTCTTGGGACCATCCTGACTCAAGGCGTTTTCCGTGGCGGTGAACAGAAATCGGTGGTCCGGTGTGATGGTGAGGCTTTCGAACGCGAGGTTCTCACGCACGCCCTTTTTGCGTCCGGCGTTGGGGATGTATTTGTCAGGCAACGGCAGGGCGCCCAGGTAGGCTCCATCTGTGGAAAACTCCCGGACGAACGGTTTCACCCGCCAATCCGTCGCGCCCTCGGAGGAGACGAAGAGCGTCCCGTTGGGCGTGAACGCGATGCCTTCCGGGTCTGCCTCTGCCTTGCCGAAAGGCTGTCCCGCGGGCGTCAACATGCGCACCATCCCGGTGAAGCGCACGTCCCCGTCGTCGAGTTTGCCGTCGCTGAGATCGATCTGCAGGGTGTAGAACCGCGACGGTCCGTACTTTCCCTGGTCGTCGCAGATAGCGTAGTAGCGCCCGTGCGCCGCATCGAATGTGATGCCGGAGAGGCCGCCGAGCTCGACACCCTGAAACTGGTAACCCGTGGGGAAGGTGACTTCGCCGATGAAAGCCATCCGGGAGAAGTCCAGGAGGGCGAGTGCACCGCCGTGGTTGCGGGACGTTTCTGTGGCGTGCGTCTGTGCCGCCGGCGTTCGGCCCAGCAAGGCAAGCAAAACCCAAAGCACCAGGAGTTTTCGAGTCATCTATGTCCTCCGAAAGCTGAAAAAGGTCGCCTGAGCCGCGGCAATGACGCGTCGCAGGCGGAGGCACAAAGGAAAAGCTTGTTTAATTTACAAAGTTTTTTTAGAATAGCAACACTTGCTTCCCGTAGGTCTGATCGAGAAAAACGTGCCCGAAAATCGAATTCTGACAGTCATCTTGATGACGGCTGTTCTGGCCGGCTGTGCCGGAACCCGGCTGAAGCTGCACGACTGGACCAAGCTGCCGGACGAGCAGTACACCATCCCGCCGTACGCCCGCTACCTGGCGCAGTACAAGATTGCGCTGGATCCGGGCCACGGCGGCAACGCACGGCTGCCCGGTTACAAGCGCGGTCCCACCGGTCTGCGGGAAGCCGAGGTCAACCTGCGGGTCGCCAGGTTTCTGCGCGAGTTTCTGGAAAAAGCCGGCGCCACCGTGATCCTGACCCGCGAGGACGACCGCTTCGTCTCCCTGCAGGATCGCGCAGAGTTAGCCGCCGCGGCCGGCTGTGATTTCATGATTTCACTGCACCACAACTCCAGCCAGAATCCCGAAACCAACTTCGTAACCGTTTTTTATCATCTGAATCCGGACTTTTCGCCGGTGAGCATGGACCTGGCGCGGCACGTCTACTTCGGCCTGGTGGACGCGCTGCGTCTGCCGCAGCTCATCGAAGACGGCTTGCGCACCGACCAACTCGTCTACCCCTCCGGCTTCGGGTTGCTGCGTCGCGCCACGATTCCGGCCATCTTGCTGGAATCCTCCTTTTACTCCAACCGGAAGGAGGAGAAACGTCTGAGCAACTGGCGCTACAACCGCCGAGAGGCGTACGGCATCTTTCTCGGTCTGGCGCGCTGGGCCGCGGGCGGCGTGCCTCACGCGCAGCGTGTCGCCCCTGCCGGGGTGTCGCGCCAAAAGAGGCCGGAACTTCGCTACCGCCTTTTCGACGGCATCACCGAGCGCGGGGGACGCGACACGGGACAGCAACTGATCTTCGCCGGCTCGGTGAGGGCCAGAGTGGACGGCAGGTCGGCGCCGGTGCAACTCAGCCCGGACCGGGCGTTCGCCAGCTTTGCTCCGGACAGCGCTCTTTCCAACGGCCTCCACCTGATCAGGGTGGACCTGGAGAATCTGTACAAGAACCACAACTTCCCGCGCACCGACACGCTGATCGTCGCCGCTCCCACAGATTCCATCGCGCTCATCGCAGCCCATACGGTCTTGCCCGCGGACACCAGCGCCCTGCTTCCCATCCAAATTCGCTTCCTGGACCGCGACGGCCAGCCGGTTTGGGACGGAACCGAGGTCCGGGTGCGCGCCAGCCGCGGGGAAGTCGCGCCGGAACTCCCAAAGCTTGTGCAGGGTGAGGCTACGGTCTACTACAAAAGCGCCGCGGATACCGGTCGCGTCGCGGTGGTCGCGGCTGCGGATAGCCACGCCGACACGCTTTTTCTTCGTCTCCTGTCGCCGGGACAGGTCTGGACGTTGGGCGGCGCGGTGCTGGATGACTCCACGCAGAAACCGCTTGCCGGGGCCGCGGTTTTTTTGAACGATTCGCTGCGTGCCACCAGCGACGACAACGGCTTCTATTTTATCTTCGACCCACCGCCGGGCTCGGTCTCGTTTGAAGCAAAGCGGCGAGGATATGCCTCCGAACGGCTTCGGTTAACGATCGATTCCACCCGCAGCCGCATTCTGAACGTGGCGCTTCGCGCCAACCTCGGCGGCGTGCTGCATGAACAGGTGGTGATCCTCGATGCCGCGCTGGACGACAGCAGCACGGGCTACGTCTTCGCAGACACCCTCACGGCTGCGGCCGCCAATTTGGCGCTGGCCCGGCATCTGGCCGACACCCTCGCCTGGGCTGGGGCAACCGCGGTTCTGGTGCGCGACGATGAACCTGCGCTCGCTGTGCCGGCGCGCATCCGCAAGGTCAACGCCTTGCCCGAAGGCTGGTACTTGAAATTGGGCTACCGCGGCTGGGAGAAAGATTCCCTCCTGGTGCAGGCCACCATTTACCCCGCCAACCAGATGGGCGAAGAGATCGCTCGCGCCATCTTGACGAGCTTTCAGGAGCTTCCCAACGTGCGCGTCGAGCTGCTGCAAAACACCGAAGTGCCCGAGGTGACGCTTACCAACAAAACCGCGGTGCAACTGCTGATCACCTGTCGCCGACCCGAGGTTTTGCGGCGAGA
>CAYQOI010000057.1:0-12204 GCA_964419085.1 uncultured Cytophagia bacterium
CGCTGCAAGCCGAACGATTTGAACGTGGCGGCGATCTGCTCGAACTGCCTCAGATACGGCTCCTTTCTCCGATCCGGGGCGAACACATTTGTAAAGATCACATACACCCGGTCATTTTTTGCGTCCCGGATGGCGTAGGCGCGCATGGGCCCGCCGTTCAACTCCTGGTCGCTCTCCCAAAGGCCGGACATCTGTAGCGCCTGTTGGCCATCCAGGCTTGTCCATGCAAGGTAGTAGTCCCCCGGATTCACATGAGCCCCGTGATAATGCGACGCCATCCAGTTCACCTTGTCCCGCAGCCAGGCATCGTTGATGTTCAGGCCGCGAGCATGGTCGATCCAGTGCACGAAAATGTTCCGGTCCGGGTTGTGCATGCTGAGCTGCACGAGATGATTAGCTGTGTCTTCCAACGCGAGGGTGTACCCGAATGGGATTTTCAGCGTCCAACCGTAGTTGGATTTGAAATGTCTTTCGAGCCTTCCCTGCGTCTGGAAAAACAACACCTCCTGCAGTCTCTGATTGCGATAGTGATTGAACAGATTATAAATGAAATCCGGATAAGATGCAACGCTTGATTTGAGCGCTTCCCCGGGAGCAGCGAGAATGACCAGGAGTTGCCCCCGCGCCCACTGGTCGCGAGCCACGAACAGGTACTCTTCCTGCGAAACCATCTTGTCGTAGATTTCCTTTTTGACTGCGCGATGGAGTAGTTTGTTCGTTTCGCTCTCCGGTTGCAACGACGAGACCAAAATCAAGTTGCGCATCAGCCGGTAATCTTGGAGCTGCTCCGGTAAAATATGCTCCACCACGAACTCGCTTTCGGCAAGCGGCGTGGGGATCTTCTTCTCCAACGCTTCCTTTAAGATGGGGCCGACTTGCTGCCAGTCGCTTTCGTCGGCCACGGCGTAGATCTCCCAGTTCTGGCCCAGGGCCACCGGATTCTTTTTCGAACAGCCGGCCAGTACAAGGCCCACGAACACCGAGATGAGCGCAAGTTTCACGTAACTTCTCATCTTGCAAACACCTCCTTTCCTGTTCAATCTGCCACTAGTTCACATAACTCTTGATTGAAGCAAACCATGCCCCCGCGACGTCCATTACGGCGTCGCAGGCATGCCGTACTTCTGTCTGTGACTCCCGGTTGCATGGGATGAACCCCGTCTCTCTTTCTCCGACTTCACCACAACCACCAACAGGGTGATGTCATCCTGAAACGTGTTTTTGCTGAAGCGCGTCAAATCACGCAGAATTGTCTGTTCCAGTTCCGCGGCGGACAGCCCGGGGTGGCGTCGGACAAGCTCAACCAGACGCCGAACCCCGAACTGTTCCCCCGCACGATTCTCGACTTCGGTGACGCCGTCGGTGAAAAGCAGCAGGCGGTCACCTTCGTCCAACTGCACCGTGCTCTGGCTGTATCGTGCGGTTCTCGACACGCCGAAGACGATGTCGCTGGCGTCCAGCAGCTCATGGGAGCCGTCTTTGCGTACCAGGATGGGCGGATTATGCCCGGCGTTGGTGTAAGTCAGCTCGCGCTTCTCGGCATCCAGAAGCGCGTAAAAAAAGGTGATGAACTTTCCCGGCACGATATTGTCGCAAACGGTCTCGTTGAGCTTTTCGCACAGGTCTCGCGGCGCGATCTTGCCGGAGGCGTAGATGCGCACAGCCGCCTGCAGGTTTGACATCAGCAGGGCGGCCGGGACGCCGTGCCCCACGACATCGGCCACACAGAGCCCAACTTCATGCTCGTTGTACTTCAAGACATCGAAATAATCCCCCGAAACCGCGTGCGATGGCTGCGTCCTGCCCACAATCTCCACGCCTTCTACCTCCGGGGTGGAACGGGGCAAAAAGCCTTGCTGAATCTCCTTTGCCAGTTCAAACTCAGACTCGATAGAGGTCTTCAAGCGCGAAAGAATGTAGGTGACGATGGCAAAGATCCCCAGGCGCACCGCGGCATTCCAGTACGGAATGAAGGCATAAGCGTGGATGTTCGCCTCGATGAAATCGACAAAAAACCACGTCACCGCACTAAACAGCGAAACAAGAAACGCGTTCCACTTGTCCGCATACCACGCGGCAATGAAGACCGGCAACAGATAAAAGACCGACAGGGACAATTCGGTACTGGTCAGGTAATCGATCAGCCCGATCACCAAAACAACGATGAGCGCCAGCGTCACCACGAAACGTTTCGATCTTTTCTCAAGAAATGTGAAGAACGTTGCCATGGTCGCAGCGTGCTATTTCATGTTGCAGTCGGTCGCCGCAAGCCCCTACCGCGCGCCAAGGGTGAAACCACCGCGGCCACGGTCGAATGTTGTTAAGCCGTCTTCGATGGCAAACACAAACCGTTTCTCCTTTCGTCCTTCGGGAGCCCCTTCCTGCACCAATTTCACCGTGTACACACCATCCGGAAGTGAGGCCGTGTCCACCCGGAGGTAGTCGCTCTTGCGATGGTTGTAAACGAACAGCGTGTAAGCGTCATCGAAGACCACCTGCCCGCTCGCATCCTCGATTATGCTCTTCAGGTTCACCACCGTGTCCGGGCTGCTGGTGTGCACCTCATAGTAGAGGAAAAAATGACTTTGTCCCGGCGTTGGCTGCCACATCACCCGGCTGGCCTTCGGTCGTTCGATGCCAGGCAACTCCACCGGCACCAGGTCGCTGAGCGCGGTCCTGCTCATCGAGGCCAGGGTCAAGTTCGTGTTCTCCTGCCATATAGCTCCGCCGGTCGTGTCGTACGTAGAGACCTCAATCGAGTAGGTTCCCGCGTGCAGGTCGGCGGCCACGCTCGGGCTGCGGGAGCTTGCTGCGTCCCAGCTTTTTTCGAAAACGGTCCGGCCGTCTGCGTCTCGAATCGCGATCCGGGCAGTGCCGCTGTTCGGTGCCAGGCGCTCCGCCGGCAAAAAGAATTCCACATGCCACTTTTGCTGCGACAACGACTCCGGGAACGCGACGATGTGCAACTCCTGCGAAGCAAGACCCGTGGGCGCGAAAGAAAGCAGGAGCGCGGCGACGATCAGACCCGGAACCGTCGTGCTGATGAATTGTTGGACTTCAGATTTCCGTTTCCAATCCTTGCGCGTGTTTGCGTTCATCTTTTCCCCCGGCTTTGGTCTTTCGATTTTCCTCCGCGTTCACTTTAAATCAGAAGCACAACGGGCGAGAGGGTCTGCAATTCCCAATCGCCGTAGTTGCCACCTCCCGCCCGTTGGCCTGACAGTCCAGGTTATTCGAGCTCGAAAGCCACGAAGAAACTGTCGGATTTGCGCTTTACGTAGAAAAGCACAGTTTCACCTTTCTTCAGGTCTTTGACGAGCCGGTTGAAGTCACGCACCGAGGTGACCGGCTTTCTGTTCACTTCTTTGATCAGGTCACCCACCTTCAGACCGGCCGCAAACGCCGTGCTGCTCTGCCGGATCTCGGTGATCACGACGCCCGTTTCACCCGGGTCGAGACCGAAGCGCTCCGCCAGGTCGCGATTGAGCTTTTCGACGCTAAACCCGAGTTTCTCGATCGCGGTTTTCTTCGCCTGTGGCGTCGGAGTCTCTTCCGGCAGTTCGCCCAGCGTCACGGTCACGCGTTCCTTTCTTCCGTTGCGAATGATGCCGAGCTCGACCTTTGAACCCGGTGCCCGGCTGGCGATTTCGTTTCGCAGCTCGGTGGTGTTTTTGACTTTCCGGCCGTCCAGCGTGACGATGACATCGCCGGTCTGCAGGCCTGCCTTGGCCGCGGGCCCATCTTTGGTGACATTCGCGACCAGAGCACCGCCGGCGCCGGGCAGATTCATGGCCTGGGCCATGGTTTCATCAACGTCCTGAATGTAGACGCCCAGCCAGCCGCGAACCACCTTGCCGTGTTTGATCAACGCGTCCATCACGGCTTTGGCCATGTTGATGGGAACCGCGAAGCCGATGCCCTGGAACCCACCGGATTGGGTGGCGATGGCGGTGTTGATGCCCACCAGCTTCCCCTCCAGATTCACCAGCGCGCCGCCGGAGTTGCCCGGGTTGATCGCGGCATCGGTCTGAATGAAATCCTCGTAGTCCGCCAGACGCAGGTTGGAACGTCCCTTTGCGCTGACGATCCCCGCGGTGACCGTGTGCGCCAGGTTTTCGCTGAGCGGGCTGCCGATGGCCACAACCCATTCACCCACCTTGAGTTCGTCGGAGTCCCCGATCTCGATGGGTGTGAGGCCATGCCTGTCGATTTTCACCACGGCGATATCGGTTTTCGGGTCGGTGCCGATGACCTTGGCATCGATCTTCTTGCCGTCGATGAGCATGACCTTCACGTTGTCCGCGTTGCGCACCACGTGATTGTTGGTGAGGATGTAGCCGTCTTCGCTGACGATGACGCCGGAGCCCATCCCGCGCAGATGCCGCTCCTGTTCCTTCGGCTGCTGCGGCGCGAAGAACCTGCCGAAGAAATCATCGCCAAAGAATTCACGAAACGGGTCGTTAAAGAAAGGTCCGGCGAACGGTCCGGCCTGGGTTTTCACCACCTGGTCGGTGAAGATGGTCACCACGCTCTTGTTCGCCCGTTCCGCGATGTTGGTGAAGACGTTGTTGAGATCTTTGATCAGGTTGGCGTCGAGTCGGGGGGGTGCCGCCTCAGCCACCGGGTTCTCGGCCGAGCTGATTTGGGCCTTCGTGGATGGCAACCACCCCAGCTGACTCACGGCCAGGGCCCCGATCACCACCCCGGCGAGTAACAATGCTACGATTTGGAATTTGGTCGACTTCTTCATATGAGGTTCCTCCATTTTACATTTTAAAAGAAGTGATTAACAGTTTAACTTGTAGAATATCCGCGTTTCATGCGCGATCTGAAATAGACGATTAAGGCGATCAGTGCACAGACCACAAAGAAAGGCCACATGACGTACAGGACGCCCATGGCGGCAAGCAGTGCCACGAGCGCCAAAGCCCACACGAGAATCTTGTCGATTTTCGAACCCATCGTTCACACCTCCTCAACCGTCGGTTCGCCGCACCCAGATCAGGAATGGGTCGGCAAAGGATTCAACTTCGTCAACACCTCAATAAGTTCCTTGCGATGACGCCGCTCTTCTTCGGCGATCTGGCGCAGAAGTCCGGTCAAGTCGGTCTTGCCGGCTTCTTTGGCCAGATGAGCGGCCTTGAGATAGTCCACGTACGCCTCCTTCTCCTCTTGCAGCAGCTCCAGCAAATCCAGCGTGGTGACGAAATTGCCCTGCTCACGCTGATCGTGCGACCGCGTGGCCCGCTCAGGCAAGCTGCCCCCGAGTTCATGAATCTTCGCGGCCAGCAATTCGGCGTGATGGCGTTCTCGCGCCGCGATATCCAGAAGCTTTTTGCGCAGATGCGCGTACGGAATGCGCTCGCTTTCCTTCGTGAGCACCTCGCTCACCTGCTGTTCTTCCGCGTAATTTTGCTGCAGCGCGTCGAGGAGCTGCTTCTCTACCTGGTTTTTCGGGTCCAGCACAGAATGGAGACGCTTCCATCCTCTTTCCAGCTTGCTGCGAAGGTCATTCATGAACGACTCCTCCTTTCTATCGATATGTCATCAAGAGTTTCTTCTGGAACCAACTCAAATCATGTTGAAACTCAGTTTGGGCGCTCGGCCGCGCCGACTTTCCCTTCCGGCCGCGGCCCAAGGATTTTGATCACATCCTCTTCGGTGATCACCTCTTTTTCCAGCAGCGTCTGCGCCATCTCTTCCAACTTATCTCGTTTTTCCCGCAAGAGGGTCTTGGCGTCATCGTAGCAGTTCTGGATGATCTCCAGCACCTCTTCGTCGATCAACTGCTCCACCTTTTCGGAGCGTCGATTCATCATCGGGCCCTGACCTAGAAAGCCGTTTTGCTGGTTTTCCACCAGCGAGAGGTTGGGCACGCGCTTGCTCATGCCGTACACCGTGATCATGTTTCTGGCGATCTGGGCGACCTTTTCCAAGTCGTTCGATGCCCCGGTGGAGATTTCGCCGAAGACCACCTCCTCCGCGGCCCGTCCGCCCAGCAGACCTTTGATCTTGCCCAAAAGCTCCGTCTGCGACATGAGATAGCGATCCTCCAGCGGCGTCTGGAGCGTGTAGCCCAACGCGCCGATTCCCCTGGGCACGATGGAAACTTTTTGCACCGGGTCGGCACCGGGGGTAAAATGCCCCACGATCGCGTGGCCTGACTCGTGGTACGCGACAATCTTGCGCTCATGTTCGTTGATGAGCTTGTTTTTCTTCTCCAGACCCGCGATGACTCGTTCGATGGCGTCTTGGAAATCCTTCATCTCGACCTTCTGCTTCCCCGCGCGAGACGCGAGCAAGGCGGCCTCGTTGCAGACGTTCGCGATCTCTGCGCCGGCAAAACCCGGCGTTTGCGCCGCCAATTTGCGAAAGTCCACGTCATCGTTGAGCTTGAGATGTCGCGTGTGTACCTTGAAGATGGCCACGCGACCGTTGAGGTCCGGGCGGTCCACCACGATCTGGCGGTCGAAGCGGCCCGGGCGCAGCAACGCCGGGTCCAGCACGTCAGGCCGGTTGGTGGCGGCCATCAGAATGACGCCCGTCTTGGCATCGAAGCCGTCCATCTCCACCAGGAGTTGGTTGAGGGTGTTCTCGCGCTCGTCGTGGCCGCCCATGTACACGCCCTTGGCGCGGCTCTTCCCGATGGCGTCGATCTCATCGATGAAGATGATACACGGCGCTTTCGCTTTGGCCTCAGCAAAAAGGTCCCGCACCCGCGCCGCTCCCACACCCACGAACATCTCCACGAAGTCAGAGCCGCTGAGGTTGAAGAACGGGACGCCCGCTTCCCCGGCCACCGACCTCGCCAGCAGCGTTTTGCCGGTTCCGGGCGGTCCCACCAGCAGCACGCCTTTGGGGAGCTTGGCGCCCAGACGGGTGAATTTGTCCGGGTTTTTCAAAAACTCCACGATCTCCTTGACCTCTTCTTTGGCCTCGTCGATGCCGGCTACGTCCCGGAAAGTGACCCGATTCTTGGGATCCACTTCGTAGATTTTGGCCTTGTTCTTGCCCACGTTGAGCACGTTGGGCCCGCCGCCCATCCGGCGAAATAGAAAGCCCCACAGCATCACCAGCAGCCCAAACGGCAGAATCCAGTTGAGAATGAAGTTGCCGAACCAGTTGGACTCGATCTTGCCGCGGTAGTCCACCCCGTGTTTCTGCAAGTCCGGTAGCAGATTCCGGTCCTCGAGGCGGGTCACGTAAAACTGCCGCGCCAACTTCTTTTCGTAATTCGCCAGACGGATGCGCCACGGTGTGCCGGGCAGAATCGGGAGGGCCCGGTGTTTGCTGGAATCCATTTGCGCCTGCTGCGTCGCCGCCGCACTGTCCGCGGCCGTTCGTTTGAACGTGCCGTAAATCCGGTCGCGGGTGATCACGACGCGCTCGATCTCGTCCGCGGCCAGTTTATCGCGAAAGGTTTTGTAGGAGATCTCTTTCACCCCACTTCCGGAGAAAAACAGCCACTGCAGCAGCAGAATCCCGGACAGCACGATGAAATAGTACCAGAGCGAGAACTTCGTTCTTTTTTCCATGTTCCTCCTTCCTTTCCGCCGTGTGACGGACAGTTACTTGGCTTTCGCCGCGAGGCGCTTTCCTGCCGGTTTTTTTTCGAATTTGCGTTTCCCGGCGCGCGAGCGCAGGGCGACCTCAAGAACCTCGTCCATGTGCTCCACAAAGACGAACTTGACCTTCTTCTTGACGTGTTCGGGAATCTCTTCGAAGTCCCGTTGGTTTTCCTTGGGCAAAATGACCGTCTTGATGCCCGCCCGATGGGCCGCCAGCACCTTGTCCCGGATCCCCCCCACCGGCAGCACCTTGCCGCGCAGGGTGATCTCGCCGGTCATCGCCACATCCTTTCTCACCGGACGCTGGGTGAATACCGAAACCAGCGCGGTGGTCATGGTTACCCCCGCGGATGGACCGTCTTTGGGCACCGCGCCTTCCGGAACGTGGATGTGCACATCCCACTTGCGGTAGAACTGCTCCGGCAGACCCAGCATGTCCGCGCGCGAGCGCACGTAGGTCATCGCGGCAGCGGCGGACTCCTTCATCACCTCGCCGAGACGGCCGGTGAGCCGCAGCCGGCCGCTGCCGGGCAGCGCCGAGGCCTCGACGAACAGGATATCGCCACCCACCGGCGTCCAGGCCAGGCCCACCACCACGCCCACTTCGTCCTTTTCCTGAGCTTCATCGTAGAGAAAGCGCTCCGGGCCGAGAATCTCCCGCACTTCTTTGGGGGTGACGTGAACAGAGCGCGCTTCGCCCGCCGCGATTTTGCGGGCCGCCTTACGGCAAATGGTGGCGATATGGCGCTCCAGGTTGCGCAGCCCGGCCTCCCGCGTGTACTGACGAATGGTTTTCAGGATCGCCTTCCGGTCGAATTTCACCGCGCCGCGTTTCAGGCCGTGCTCTTTCAATTGCTTGGGAATGAGATAGCGTTTGGCGATCTCCACCTTCTCCTGTTCGGTGTAGCCGGGCAACTCCAACAATTCCATGCGGTCCAGCAGCGGAGCAGGGATGGTGTCCACCCTGTTTGCGGTGGCGATAAACAAAACTTTGGAGAGGTCGAACGGCAAGTCGAGATAGTGATCCACGAACGTGTTGTTCTGTTCCGGGTCCAGGACTTCCAGAAGCGCGGATGCGGGGTCGCCGCGGTAATCCGCGCCCAGCTTGTCGATCTCATCCAGCATCATGACCGGATTGTTGGAGCCCACGCGGCGCAGGCTTTGCAGGATGCGGCCGGGCATGGAGCCGATGTAGGTGCGCCGATGCCCTCTGATTTCAGCCTCGTCGCGAATGCCGCCCAGCGACATACGCACGAACTTCCGGCCCAGGGCCGAGGCAATGGATTGGCCCAGCGAGGTTTTTCCGGTGCCCGGTGGCCCCACAAAGCAGAGAATAGGGCCTTTCAGATCTTTTTTCAATTTCCGCACCGCCAGGTAATCGATGATGCGTTCCTTGGGTTTCTGCAATCCGTAGTGGTCGCGGTCCAGAATCCGCTGGGCGTTTTTGAGGTCGAGGTTGTCCTCGGTTCCAACGTTCCAGGGGAGCGCCAGAATCCAGTCCAGATAGTTGCGAGACACCGTGTACTCCGGTGACGCCGAGGGAATGTGAGCCATCCGGTCCAATTCGTGCTCGGCTTCTTTGCGCACCTCTTCCGGCAGATCGACTTCATCGAGCCGCTTGCGCAACTCGTTGATTTCGGCCATGTGCTCGTCGGTTTCGCCCAGTTCCTTGCGGATCGCTTCCAGCTGTTGTCTGAGGTAAGCCTCGCGCTGCGCCTCGTCCATCCGTTTGTGAATGTCCTGCTGAATCTTGCTGCCGATCTGCAGGATCTCCAATTCGCGTCCTATGAACTCTGCCAGCCGGGTAAGCCGTTCGTTGACCAGCGCAGACTCCAAGATCTGCTGCTTCTCCTCGATCTTGAGGTTGAGCTGCGAGGCCATGAAATCGATCTGCTGCCGCGGATCATCGAGGTTGTTGATGATGATGGAGGCCTCTTCCGGGATGTACGGCGCGGTGCGTACGATCTCCAGGAACTGCCCCACGGTGTTTTGCAGCAACCCCTCGAATTCCGCGCTCTCTTTGGTTTCGTCTTGCAGCTCTTCGATGTCGGCCATCATGAACGGCTCGCTCTGCACCAGTTGCTTGAGCCGGACGCGTTTCAACCCCTGCAGCAGGATCTGCAACGAACCATCCGGCATGCGCAGCATCCTGACGATCATCGCGGCGGTGCCGACGTCGTAAATGTCCGGCACCTTTTTTCCTTCCTCCTTCCCCCGGGTCGCGAAAACCCCGACGATTTTATCGTACGAAGCGGCCTCTTCCACCAGCTTCTTCAAATGGTCTGCGCTTACCACCAGCGGCAACAGCATGTTGGGGAACAACACACCATCGCTAAAGGGCAGAATGCGCAGCCGCGGCGGGATCCGGGTCGAATTCTGCAGCGAGGTGCCGGGACTGGTTTTCGTATCGCTCTGGTTCATCATCAAATCCTCACTCTTTGGACCGAACAGGAATATCGCGCGGTCCCTTGCCCGCATGCTTCTTGGGCACGATGATCTCCAGGTAGCCCTGCCTGTAGTGGGCCTCCACACGGTCCGCGTCCACCGGTTCGGTCAATTTCACGCTCCGGACAAACGGCCCGAAGACGATTTCCATGTGCTGGCAACGGGAGTTCTGCACGCTGTCGGTGGCCAACTTTTCGCCTTGCAAGATCAAGGTGTTGTTCTCCACCGTGAGACGGAGTTGTTTCGGGTCCACGCCCGCGATGTCGGCCAGCACAATGAACTCCCCTTCTTTCTCGTATACGTTGATCTGCGGCATCGTCGGCGTGGTGGAGAATCCCGCCGGAATCTTGTGCAGATTCTGCAGATGATTCATGAAACGACTCATCTCGTGCTGCAGTCGCGAGAACTCGTCAAAAATGTCTCTGGCCATTTTGTTCTCTCTTTTTGGGTTGCTTTACTCTATTCCGTCGCTTCCTCGTTTTCATGCACCACTTTGGCCTGCGCCGTCTTTTCGAACACGAGTTCGTCTCCCTGTGCATCGATTCTGATGGAATCGCCCGCGACAAACTCTCCGGCAAGGATCCGCCTGGAGATCTCGTTGATAATCTGACGCAGCATCACCCGTTTCAAAGGCCGAGCCCCAAACACGGGATCGTACCCCTGTCGCGTGAGGTAGTCTTTGGCGGCTTCGGTCAATTCCGCATCGAGACCCTGGCGTTTGAGCGCAGCGCGGACCATGCGTTCGAACTGGATGTCCACGATACGGTGAATGTGTTCGCGGGTCAGCGGATGAAAGACGATCACTTCGTCGACCCGGTTCAAAAACTCCGGCCGTAAGGTCTTCTGCAGCAGTTGCAGCACCTGACTGCGGGTCTCTTCATAAACCTGCTCCCGGTTGGCATCGGTCAGCTTCTGGAAGCGCTCCTGGATCAGCTCCGCACCCAGATTCGAAGTCATGATGATGATGGTGTTCTTAAAGTTGACCACGTGCCCCTGGCTATCGGTGAGGCGCCCCTCATCCAGCACCTGCAGCAAGATGTTGAACACCTCCGGGTGCGCTTTTTCGATCTCATCCAGCAGGATGACGGAGTACGGCCGTCGGCGAATGGCCTCGGTCAACTGGCCGCCTTCTTCATAGCCCACGTAGCCCGGCGGCGCCCCGATCAAACGGGAGACGTTGAACTGCTCCATGTACTCGGACATGTCCAACCGCACCATTGCGCTCTCGTCGTCGAACATGAATTCCGCCAGCGCGCGGGCCAGCTCGGTCTTGCCGACGCCGGTGGGACCGAGGAAGATAAACGAGCCGATGGGCCGATTCTCCTCGCTGAGTCCGGCGCGGGAGCGCTGCACCGCAAAGGAGACCGCCTCGATGGCCTCGTCCTGCCCCACCACCCGTTGCCGCAAGCGGTCGGCGATTTTGAGAATCTTCTCCCGTTCGCTCTCCAGCATGCGCGCCACCGGAATGCCGGTCCAGCGGGACACGATTTCCGCGATGTCCTCCTCCGTGACCTCCTCCTTCAACAAAGCCCCGTTTTCGTGCAGCTCTTCCAGCTTCTGATTCAGCGTCTTGAGCTGCGCTTCCAGTTCACCCAATTTGCCGTAGCGCAGCTCCGCAGCTTTGTTGTAGTCGCCTTCTCGCTCGGCTTTCTCCGCGTTTTTCCTGGTTTCTTCGATCTGCTCCTTGACGCTTCGGATCTGAGTGATGGTTGCCTTTTCGGTCTGCCACCGCGCCTTGAGCTGCGCGGACTTCTCTTTCAGGTCGCTGAGCTCTTTCTTGAGTTTTTCCAGGCGCTCTTTGGAGGCCGCGTCTTTTTCCTTTTTCAGCGCCACCTGCTCGATTTCCAGTTGTTTGATGCGCCGTTCGATTTCGTCGATCTCCTCCGGCATGGAGTCGATCTCGGTGCGCAGCTTGGCCGCGGCCTCGTCGATCAAGTCGATGGCCTTGTCCGGCAGGAAGCGCTCGGAGATGTAGCGGTGCGACAGGGTGGCGGCCGAAACGATGGCGCCGTCCGCGATGCGCACGCCGTGGTGAACCTCGTAGCGCTCTTTCAGCCCGCGCAGAATGGAAATGGTGTCCTCCACCGACGGCTCATCCACCATGACCGGCTGAAAGCGGCGCTCCAGCGCCTTGTCTTTCTCGATGTACTTGCGGTACTCGTCCAGCGTGGTGGCGCCGATCATGCGGAGT